>JBOGFO010000585.1:0-3017 GCA_050743445.1 Acidimicrobiia bacterium | reverse complement strand
GCTCGTGGACGAGCGCGCCGGCGGCGACGGCCACCGCCACCGCCGCCAGGGTGGTGGGATCGTCGGCTACGGCGAGGGCGACGGAGAGGAGGATGCCGGCGGCCACCGGGAGGCGCCGCCCGCCGAGGAACGAGGTGGCGAGCCCGCCGGGCCGGGCGTAGGTGCCGGTCTGGGCGGCCAGCGCCATCGACCAGCGCGCCGCGCTCCACAGCGCGGCCAGGAGGAGGGGCCGAGCCGGAGCCAGGGTGGCCAGCGCGGCGGTGCGCAGTAGCAGGATGCTGGCGCCCACCGCGATGCCGAACGCCCCCACGCCCGGGTCGGCCATCACCAGCAGGCGGCGCCGGCGGGAGAGGTGGGGGAGCAGGCCGTCGGCGGAGTCCACCAGGCCGTCGAAGTGGAGGGCGCCGGTGACGGCCAGGTCGGCGGCCACGACGACAACGGCCGCGGTCAGCGGGCCGAACAGGTCCTCGGTCAGCCACCACAGGCCACCCAGCGCCAGGCCGAGGAGCATGCCCACCACGGGCAGGAAGGCGAGCGTGCCGGGCCGGGGGGGGGCGGCGCCGCCGAGCGGGGTGAGGAAGGCCAGCGCGGACCGGAAACCGGCGGGGATCGTCAGCCCCGCGGCCGGGTGTTGTTCGCCGGCCTCAGCCGAGGGACCGGCGGGAGCGTCGGAGCGGCCCGGCAGCTCGACCACCCGCCCGGCCACCACCAGCAGGCAGCGGTCGGCGACCTCGGCCACACGGCGGTTGGTCTCGCCCAGGATGTCGGCGAAGCGCCGGCCGACGTCGCTCACGGGGTGCACGCCCAGGCCCACCTCCTCGGAGACGACCACGGTGTCGCCCGACCGCGTGGTGAGGGCATGCACCAGCTCGCCGATGTCGGGGTCGACCCCGGACTCGAGGTGGTTGGCCACCCAGGTCCCCAGCGCGTCGAGGAGGACGGTCCCCTCCAGGCTGAGGAGGGTCTCGGGGACGGCGCGGGGTTCCTCGACCGTCGACCATGTTGCCGGCCGGCGTTCCCGGTGCCGGGCGACCCGGACGGCGAAGTCCCCGTCGGCGACCAACCCGGTGGCCACGTAGGTGACGGCACCCCCGCCGGCCAGCCGTTCGGCCACCTCCGACTTGCCCGAGCGGACACCCCCGAGCACGAGGGTGATCACCGGAGCCCTTCCCTCACGACGTCCACGCGTCTCCTGTGTTGTCGGGGACACGCCGGCCCCCGGGCACGGGCAGTCAGGTCTCCTGGCTCCCGGATCAGCGCTTGCCGCCGCCTTCCCGGCCCTTCAGCCAGTGGCGTGTTGGCGGTTCACTCCCCGGTCACAGTTGCGGGACAGCGCCGGATTCCCACCGGCTTCCCTGGGCTGCCTTCGCACCGTAAGGGGGCGCCGCCGCCGCTGTCAAAGCGCCGGGTCAGGTGGCGAGGCGGGCGGCGAGGAGCGAGAGCGAGGTCGACCCCAGCACGCTGCCGAGAACGGCGAAGACGACAGTCCGGGTCTGGGCCGCGAGCTCGCCCTGCAGGGCGCCGATCATCTTGTGCTCCAGGGCTTCGCAGCGCAGCTCGAGCTTTTCGTCCAATGCCTCGAAGCGCTGATTGACCCGAGTCTCGAGCTGCTCGAGGTCACGTTTGGTACCCGCCGCCAGTTGGTCGAGGTCGCGTTTGGTACCCGCCGCCAGTTGGTCGAGGTCGCGCTTGGTCGCCACGTCGGCCCAACCCACCGGTGGTAGATGCTCCATCAGGGTCTGGGCCGGCTCGGCACCGAGCACCTGTTCGAGCATGAGGTAGAGCTCGTGGCGGGATCGTTCATCCAGGACCATGTTCCCCCTTGTCGAGGCGCGCTGCCAACATGTCAAGGGGGAGGTGGGCGGAAGTCCCCGGCAGGGTAGCGGGCCGGCGTCGAGGGCGGCCGCCTATTTTCCGAGCTGGTGGCGGAGGAGCTTGCCCAGGGTGTTGCGGGGCAATGAGTCCACGAAGTGGATGGTGCGGGGGCACTTGAAGGCGGCCAGCTCCTCGGCGGCGTGGGCCCGGAGCCGGCCTTCGCCGGGGGGGTCGCCGGCGGGCACGACCCAGGCCGTGACCACCTCGCCCCACTCCTCGTCGGGCACCCCGCCGACGGCCACCTCGGCCACGGCCGGGTGCGTGAGGAGGACGTCCTCCACCTCCCGGGGGTACACGTTCAGACCGCCGGTGATGATGAGCTCCTTCTCCCGGCCCACGATGCGCAGGTAGCCGTCGCCGTCGAGCTCGCCCACGTCGCCGGTGTGGAACCAGCCGTCCTCGAAGGCGTCCTCGGTGGCGGCGGCGTTGCGCCAGTAGGCGGAGAAGACGTTGGGGCCCCGCAGGAGGATCTCGCCCGCCGTTCCCCCGCCGGCCAGGCGGAGCTCCACACCGGGGAGGGGGAAGCCCACCGTCCCCGGCCGGCGCGGCCCGTCGTGGGGGTTGGAGACGTTCATGCCCGTCTCCGTCATGCCATAGCGCTCCAGGGGTTCGTGCCCGCAGCCGGCCGCCACCCGCTCGAAGATGGCCGGGGGCAGCGGGGCGGATCCGGAGACGCACAGCCGCAGCCGGGCCAGCTCCCCGAGGCGCGGGGAGGAGGCCAGCCGGCTGTACATCGTCGGCACCCCGAAGAACAGGGTGGCGTCGTGGTGGCCGATGGCGTCGAGGACGGCGTCGGTGTCGAAGCGGGGGAGGAGCACAACCGAGGACCCGGCCAGCAGCGTGCCGTGGAGCCCGACGGCAAGGCCGTGCATGTGGAACAGCGGCAGGGCGAGGACCAACCGGTCGTCGCCGCTCCAGCGCCAGGCCAGGCGGACGGCCGAGGCGGTGGCCAGCAGGTTGGCGTGGGAGAGGACCGCCCCTTTGGGGGCGCCGGTGGTCCCCGACGTGTAGCCGAGGAGGGCGGGGTCGCCCGGCGCGCCGGCATCGAGGTCGAGCCCATCGCCGTGCCCGGAGGCGTCGGGCAGGTCGACGCCGGGATCGACCACCACGATGTCGCCTCCGGCCGCCCGCCGGGCCCAGCC
>JBOGFO010000584.1:0-2791 GCA_050743445.1 Acidimicrobiia bacterium | reverse complement strand
GGCTGATGGATGGAAGGCGGCCGTGTGAAATGCGCCGAGCCTTCCCGAGGCTGGCCACGTTCACTGCCGGCTACCGTACCCGATGCTCTCGGGTGGAAAGAAGCAGCGCAGCTCTGGAGCAGTCGAGCGAAAACTTCAGGAGCTTGCTGCCGGGGAAGGCCCCGAGGATGCCTTCGTATCGCCCCATGCGTTCCAACGACCCGATTGGGCGGGTGTCCGTGTCAGCACAGGCGAGTGACGATCCACCCAGACCACGACTCCTCGAGCTCAGTTGGCGCTGTGAACCGCCCAGCCGGTCCGAGGCTGCGAGAGACCTTGGCCGACAAGTCGCGCTTGCGACCCTGGAATCCAGGTCAGTCGTCGATTTCCTGGCCGATGACGTTCAGGTTCCGATCCAAACTGGGGGGAGAGCGGGGATGAAGAACAGGACGGAGAGGGCATCACCATGGGGTCGAGCATCTCGTCGTCGCTTCCCCCGGCGTCTGGGTCGTCGACTTCCAGCCGTACGGTGGCGAGGTGGGGCGGCTGGCCGTCAGGCGGCGGCGGGAGGAGCGCCTGGTGGTCGGCGACCGCGACTGCACGGAGGTCGTCACCGAGCTGATCGCACAGCTGGAGGCCGTCACCGTCCTCCTCGTGCGTCAGGACTGGGACGAAGTGTGGATCGGCGCCGTCCTCTGCCCCACGGAGGCGGATTGGCCTGCGGGCCTCGAAGCGTTGCGGGTCCGGGATGTGGTGGTGGCGGGCCCGGCGGCGACAGCGGCCCTGCTTCGCGCTGGACGGCGCGTGCCGCCGGTGCAGGTCGGCATCATCGGCGACCTTCTGGCCCGGGGCTTCCCGGCGATCTGAGCGCAACGCTCAACCAGATGAGGAACGAGGGGGCTGCCTTCCCGGCAGCCCCCTCGTCAGTTACAGCCTTGCTGTGGTGATGCTCAGTGCCGCAGCTCCGGCGACTGCGCTGCTGTGTGCCCGTTGCCGTTGGGGCGAGCGGCCACACCGACGAGCTCGGTCGTCGGACGCGGCAGCTCCTCGTGGAGTTCCGGCTCGATGCCCCGCTTGCGGAGGTCGTCACCGGAGAGGAGGGGCCAACCCTTGCGGAGGACGTGGTCGAGCCAGAAGCCGCAGGCCTGGCTGGTGAGGACGGCGGTGAGGATGAGGGTGGTGAAGAACTCCACGTTGATGATCCCGGCCTCGAAGGTGACGGTGGCCATGACGATGCCGGGGCCGCCGCGGGCGTTCTGGGTGATGGCCAGGTTGATGACGTCGAGGCGGTTGAACCCGGCGAGTTTGCCGGCGGCGCCGACGCAGAGGAAGACGGCGGCGGAGGTGCCGAGCATGAAGGCGGCCAGCATGATCGGGTCGAGGGTCTGGGCCAGGTCGAGGCGGAAGCCGATGAGGGCGAAGTAGACGGGGATGAAGAACACGTGGGCCATGTCGGTGATGGACTGCATGGGGGCGGCGAAGTAGGCCTGCTCGGTGCTCTTCATCCCGCCCATGATCCCGTAGCCGGCGAGGAGGGCGGCGAAGGCGGTGGTGACGCCGATGGCGGAGGCCAGGCCGATGTAGCCGAGGAACACGGCCAGCATCCAGGCGACCGGGGAGCGCTGGGCGACGACGTTCCACCGGGCCCGGGAGGCTTTGCGCAGCACGGCGGGCATCACGAAGAGGGCGACGGCGACGAAGATGCCGTTGATGAGGACATGCTCGCCGATGGACGAGCCGAGCTCGCCGCTCGTCTCGCTCAGGTTCTGAGCGGCGATGGCGGAGGCGATGGACAGGACGCCCCACAGCCCGATGTCCTCGAGGACGGCCGAGCCCAGCTGCAGGCTGGCAAAGCGGGTGTGGAGGATGCCCAGATCGGCGAAGATCTTGGTGATGACGGGGATCGAGGTGACGGCGGCGGCCGCTGCGAACACGAGGATGAGAGCGTCTTCCGAGCCTGCGACTCCCACGAACCGGTGGAGGGGCAGCATGGGCGCAACGACCAAGGCGAGGACGAACGGCAAGGTGGTGCCGATCCCCAGGATGATGCCGGTGGCCCGGCGGTTCTCCTTGCCGAGGAGGTGCTTGGCGGTGGCGCCGGCCACGAACATCAGCATGAGCATGCCGAAGGTGTAGAAGAAGCTGAGCAGGGTGGCCTTGGCGTCGCCCTTGGCGCCGAAGAGGTTCTCGACGAAACCGGGCGCCAGATTGCCCAACAGGGTGGGGCCGAGGAGGATACCGGCGAGGATCTCGCCGACCACCTTTGGTTGGCGCATGCGGGTGAACAGGTGGCCGAGCAGGTTGGCGCTCAGCATGAGCATCAGCAGGGCGATCAGCACGTTGCCCAGCTCTTGAGTGGTCATCAGGAGGACCTCCGGTGGTCTTGCGGCGCTCACCCCAGCGGGGCCCCAGCGCACCTGTCTGAACTCTTGGTGAACGACCGAGGTGAACGATCGCTGAACGGGGGATTCGACGGGAGTGCGTCCGGTTCCTTCCCGGCGGCGGCCGGCGTGCCCGATTGCCGGTCGCGGGCAGGAGAGCGACCCTGTGGCGCGGAACAGTTCACCCGGTGTTTGCCGTCCGCCCCGGTTTGGGGGGATCGCGAAGGCCGCCGGTCACCGGGGACGAAAGGGAGAGGCCCAGATGCCGACGATCGAGCCGCTGGGTCGCCGCTTGGAGGAACTTTCCGTCCTCCACGCCACGGTGGCCCGCCTGGCCGGGCAGCTCGGTGAGGTTCCCGTCCCGGTGGCCACCCGGCCGGGCCAACCGTGGGTGGGCCTCACGAGCCGTTTCGCCGTCCATGTCGCCCACG
>JBOGFO010000583.1:0-3406 GCA_050743445.1 Acidimicrobiia bacterium | reverse complement strand
GGTCCCGGCCGGGCGCCGGCCACCGCCGCCCGCCCGCCGGGAGATCCCCGCCAGGCGGGCCACCAGGACCTCCAGGGTGGCGTCCTCGGACGCGGCGGTGGCGCCCCTGAGGTCGAGGTCGGCCTTGGCCAGCGCCCCGTAGGCGGAGCGGATGCCGTCGAGGCCCAGGGACCGGGACTGGCGCAGCGCCAGGCCGGCCGGATAGGGCTTGACCTTGCCCCCGAGGGCGGCCACGGCGTCGTTCTCGCCGGCGACCTCCGGGTCATCGAGCCGGAGGATCCGCTGGTAGTGCCGGTGGAGGACGACCATGACCTGGAGGGGGTGGAAGCCCGAGCCCCGGAGCCGTCCGAGGACGTCCAGCGCCACGTCCGTCTCCCCCCGGTCGATGGCTCCGGTGAGCAGGTAGGGCGCCACCGACCCCGAGCTGCCCAGGTAGGGCTCGACGTCGTCGACATCGAGCCGGGCTCCCTCCCCGAATGACGATCGCAGCAGGTCGACCAGGCCCGGGACCCGGCCGGCGTCATCCCCGAACCACTCGGTGACCCGGCGGCTGGCCGTCGGGGTGAGGGTCAGCCCGGCCGCAGAAAGGGCGGAGCCGAGCGCGTCGCCGGTGGCGGCGGCCGCCGTCCGCACCTCCTGGCCGCCGGCCGCCTTGAACGCCTTGGTCAACGCCGCCGGGACCCGGCCGCCGCCTGCCACCAGGACGAGCACGGTGGTGTCGAGGGGGTCGGCCAGCCAGCGGACCACGGCGTCGGCGTCGGCCACGCTCAAGGCCCCGATCTCCCGCAGGACGATGACCCGGCGGTTCGTCCCGAACGGCGGGGTGGAGGCGGCGGACAGGGCGGCGGCCAGCACGGGTGGGCGCCCCTCACCGCTGTCGCCCTCGGCCGGCTCGCCGTCGCCCGGCCGGCCCGCCAGGGCGAACTCCTCCAGCGCCAGCGTCGGGTCGTCGTCTCCCAGCAGCTCGGGGATGAGCCGGTGCAGGGCCTCGGTCCGCAGCGTGGCGTCGTCGCCGGCCACGAGGTAGACGGGGGCCGGGGTCACGATCCGGGCCCCAGAAGAGCGTGGACGGTGCGCACGACCCGGACGGTACCGGCCACATCGTGGACCCGCACGATCCGCACGCCCCGGGCCACCCCGTAGGCGGTGGCGGCGTGCGACGACCAGCGCCGCTGGTCGATGGCCTGGTCGAGGAGCACCCCGAGAAAGGTCTTGTTGGACGACGACAGCAGGAGTGGATGACCGAGGGCGGCCAGCTGCGCACTCTCCCGGAGGAGCACGGCGCTCTGCGCCGCCGTCGTGCCCAGGTCCAGGCCGGCGTCGAGCATCACGGCCTCGGGCGGGATGCCGGCGTCGGTGGCCCATCGGGCCCGTTCGGCCAGGAACGAGCTCACCTCCCCCACCAGGTCCTCGTAGACGGGGTGGGGATCGGGCACGCGGGGCTGCAGGCGGATGTGGGTGGCCACCACCGCGGCGCCGTGGCGGGCGGCGCTGGGCAGGTAGCCGGGGTCGCCGAAGCCGCTGATGTCGTTGCCGCACACCGCCCCCACCTCGCAGGCGGCGTCGAGGACGGCCGCCCGCCAGGTGTCCACCGACACGGGCACGTCGAAGCGGGCGGCAACCGCCTCCACCGAGGGCACGACCCGGTCGAGCTCCTCGGCCTCTCCCACCTCGGGCCCGGGACCGGCCTTGACGCCCCCCACGTCGAGGATGTCGGCGCCGTCACGCACGAGTTCCTCGGCCCGGCGGAGCAGGGCGTCGAGGGCGTAGGTGGCGCCCTGGTCGTAGAAGGAGTCGGGGGTGCGGTTGAGGATGCCCATGACCAGCGTGCGGGCCGTCAGGTCGTACCGCCGCCCCCCGAGGAGTAGGGCGTTCATGGTGGGGCGAGCGTACCGGAGGGTATGGATGGCCTAACTTGGAAGAGCAGCCTGGGGAAAGGAGCCTCACCAAATGGCCAGCCTCGCCTTCCGGGAGATTCCCGACGCCAACCGCTTCGCCGGCCTGGTTCTCCGCCTGGTCGTCGGTCCGGTCATGGCCTATCACGGCTACCAGAAGCTCAACCGGGGGGTCGGCGGCTTCGCCGACAACGTGGCCCAAATCGAACTTCTGGGCATGAACCTGCCCCGCATGACGGGCTATCTCGTGGTGGCCATCGAGCTCGTCGGCGGGCTGTGCCTGCTGGCCGGCTTCCTGACCCGCATCTGGGCAACGCTCCTGGCTTCCCAGATGCTCCTCATCCCCTTCCTGGTCAAGTCCGACATCGGGCTCGTCGCCCCCTCGGGGGCGGATGGAACCGGATTCGAGATCGACCTGCTCATCGCCGCCAGCGCCATCAGCCTGGTGCTCATGGGCCCGGGGGCGCTGGCCCTGGACAGTCTGTTCGGGGTGGAACGGAGGAGGACGCCGGCGCCGGAAGCCGGCGAACGCGAAGTCGCCGCCACGAGGTCCACGCCAGGAGGCTGACGGCCACCAGCCCCGCGACGGCCGGCGGCCCGACGGACAGCGGGACGCGGGCGGCGAGGTCGGCCACACCGACCAGGTATCCGGCCAGGGCTCCGGTGGGGACGGCCAGCACCGCCGGAAGCCCCGGGATCACGGGTTCCAGCACGCCGCCGGCAAGGCCGGACCCGAAGCCCCACACGGTCAGGGCGGCGGCGGCCGGGGCGGCGAGCAGGTTGGCGGGCACGGCCACCAGGGGCAGGCTCCCGAAGGCGGGCAGGGCGACCGGGGCGACGGCCAGTTGGGCGGCGGCCGTGACGGCGAGCCCGGCCCGCACCGGGCCGGGTCCGGGAAGGCGGGCGGCCAGCGGCCGGGCCAGGACGAGGATGCCGGCGCTGGCCGCCACCGAGAGCTGAAAGCCGAGGGAGTGAACCAGGAACGGGTCCACGAGGACGAGTCCGGCCACGGCCAGGGCCAGCATCCGCCGCCCCTCAGCCGGACGGCCGGCGTAGGCCGCCACCAGGGCGATGCCCGCCATCACCGCCGCCCGTAGAACCGACGGCTCGAAGCGGGCCACGGCGGCAAAGACGCCGACCACGGCGACGCCACCGGCGAAGCGCCCGGCCAGGCCGAGGCGCCGGAGGGCGGGGCCGGCCAGGGCCAGGACGAGGGCCACGTTGGCCCCGGACACGGCCAGCAGGTGGGAGAGGCCGGCAGCCCGGAAGTCGGCGGCGACCCCCGCCGGCAGACCCCGGTCGTCACCCACCAGCAGGCCGGCGGTGAGGGTACCCGGCACCTCCGGCAGGCGGGCTGCGCCGGAGAGAACGAGCCGGCGCACCCCGTTGGCCAGCCGGAGGACGGGAGATGTGGGCCGGGCCGCGGCCAGCACGTCGTCGGCGACCAGGACGGCGGCCGCGTGCCGCCACCGGAGCCGCGCTTCGGGGCCCGCCGGCGGCCGCAGCCACCC
>JBOGFO010000582.1:0-4149 GCA_050743445.1 Acidimicrobiia bacterium | reverse complement strand
GGCCGTCGCCCACCCCCACCAGGGGGTACCGGCCACCGTCCCAGCCGGCCGCGTCCCGGTGGGTTGAGCCGACGATGTGGATGGGCTCTTCGGGGGGCCACGCCCCCAGCCACGCCCTCAGATGGACAATCAACGCATCCTGGAAAATTCCACCGGATGGCGTCATCGGGGGCGCTTTCGGACGTTCACGTTATAGACGATTTGTCCCCTGCCGCCGTGGCCGCCCCACCCCCCGGGGCGCGCCCACGGCGCTTTGCCGTCCGCCGGCAGTCAGGGTTCCCGGCTCAACCCAGTCCCGCCGCCTGCTTGGCTGCGGCGAGTGCCGAGTCGTAGTCGGGGTGGTTGGTGAGCTCCGGGTCGCGCTGGACATGGACGACGTTGTCGTCGGCGTCGAGCACGATCAGGGCCCGGGCCAGCAGGCGAAGCTCCTTGACCACGAGACCGTAGGCCTCGCCGAACGACAGGTCGCGGTGGTCGGAGAGCATCTGCTGGCTGTCGCCGACACCGGCGTCCTTGGCCCACCGGGCCTGGGCGAAGGGCAGGTCGGCGCTGATGGTGAGGATGTCCACGCCGGGCAGCCCGGCCGCCTCGTCGGCGAAACGCCGGGACTGGACGTCACAGACGGGCGTGTCGAGGGATACGACGACGTTGAGGATCCGCACCTTCCCCTTGCCGTCCGCCAGTGAGTACGGCTCCAGCCCGCTCAACAGCGTGAAATCAGGGCTGGTCTGGCCCACCTCGACCTCGTCGCCCAGCAGGGTGAGAGGGGTGCCCTGGAAAGTGGCTGCGCCGGCGCGCTCTGTCATGGTGCCTGCTCCCTTTCCTCATCGATCACGGGGAGGCGAGGCTACTCCGGTGGCGTGGGGGTGCAAGCCACTCAAGTCCCTGACCGGGTGGTCGATATTGCAGTGTGCGCCGACAGAGGCGCGGACCGATGTGGAGGCATGTGGCGTCCGGGCCGTCGGACACCGAATTCGACCCCCGGGAGCTCCAGGCCGAGCTGGAGTCCCGGCTGCGCCAGCAGGCCGCCGTGGCCGCCGTCGGCCAGCGCGCCCTGGCCGGCGCCTCCCTGGCCGAGCTGCTGGACGAGATCGTCACCGTGGTGCAGGACAACCTCGGCGTCGACATCGTCGGCTACCTCCACTGCAGCCCCGAGCCCGGCTTCATCCAGGCCGTGGCCGGCGTGGGCTGGCCCGGCGAGCTGGAGCACGACGGTCGCCTCCTGCCCCTGGTCGAAGGCGGTCTGACCGCCCGGGCCCTGGGCCGGCAGGAACCCATCCTGGTCGACGACCTCACCACCATCGACCCACCGTCCCCCGTGCTGGTCGCCGCCGGGGTGCGGTCCTCCATCCTCGTGCCCATCCACGGCGAGCAGCCCCTCGGCCTCATCGGGGCCCACTCCCGGGTGCCCCGCTGCTTCACCCAGCACGACGCGGACTTCCTGGCCGCCGCCGCCAACGTGGTGGCCGTGGCCCACGGCCGCCTGGAGGCCGAGGCCGCCCTCCGCCATCGGGCCACCCATGACACCCTGACCGGGCTGCCCAACCGGGCCGTCCTCCACGACCGCCTGGAGGCGGCCATCGCCGGGCGGCGCGCCGGCGGCGGGTCGTGTGCCCTGCTCCTGGTCGACCTGGACGGCTTCAAGGACGTGAACGACACCCTGGGTCACGGCGTCGGCGACTCCCTCCTGCGGGCGGTGGCCGGGCGCCTGGCCGGCACCATCGACCCGGCCGACACCGTCGCCCGCCTGGGCGGGGACGAGTTCGCCATCGCCCTCAGCCGCGTCGCCGACCAGGCCGGCGCCGAACGCATCGCCCGCCAGGTGCTGGCCGCCCTGGAGGACGCGCCGGTGGTCGACGGCATGCCCATCCCCGTCGACGCCAGCGTCGGCGTCGCCCTCTTCCCGGCCCACGGTGACTCGCCGGCTGCCCTGCTGCAGCGGGCCGACCTGGCTATGTACCGGGCGAAGCGCTTCGCCTGCGGCGTCCAGACCTACGAAGCCCGCGACGACGGGCCCGAGCGCAAACGCCTGGAGCGGGCCGGTCAGCTGCGCTCAGCCCTGGAGCAGGGCCAGCTCACCCTGGCGTACCAGCCCAAGGTGTCCCTCCGGGACGGCGCCGTGGTGGGAGCGGAGGCCCTGGTGCGCTGGAACCACCCCACCGAGGGACTGCTCATGCCCGGTGAGTTCCTCCCCCTCATCGAGCCCACGGCCACCATCGTGACCTTGTCCCGGTGGGTGGTGCACGAGGCGGTGGCCCAGGCGACCCGCTGGGGCGCCGAGGGGCTCGACCTCCAGGTCGCCGTGAACCGCTCGGCCCGCTACCTCCAGAGCCCGACCATGGCCCTCGACGTCCTCGAGGCGCTCTGGCACAACGGGCTCCCCGCCGACCGGCTTGTGGTCGAGCTGACCGAGAGCGCGGTCATCACCAACCCGACCGCCGCCCTGGCCACGGTCAGGCGGCTCGTGCAGGCCGGGGTGCGGATCTCCATCGACGACTTCGGTACCGGCTTCGCCTCGCTGGCCCAGCTGGAACAGCTCCCGGCGACCGAGGTCAAGATCGACCGCCGCCTCGTCGCCGGCCTGGACGAGGTCGAAACGGCCGACGGCGGGCTGGACAGCGAGCGCTGCGGACCCCGCGAGGCCATCGTGCGGGCCATTCTCGACCTCGGGGCCCGCCTCGACATCGACGTGGTGGCGGAAGGGGTCGAGACGGTCACCGCCCTCCGGCGCCTGGCCCGCTACGGATGCCCCCTGGTCCAGGGCTACCTGATCTCCCGGCCGGTTCCGGCCGAGGAGCTGCCCGCCATCGCCGCCGGGCGGAGCTGGACGGAATCGCTGCTCCTCGCCACCAGCGCCGCGTAGGGGCGCCGGGTCAGGTCCCCGGTCGCCGATCTGGCAATAGCAGGAAAGGAGAACGGGTAAGAGCCCGCCAGGAACGGAGTGACCTGGGAGGGCACTGATGGCGGTACGGGCGGTCGAGGCGGTGGACTGCTTCCAGCGCAAGCACCCCTGGCTCGCCTTCCCCTTCGCCGTGGTCAAGAAGTTCGGGGAGGACCAGGCCGGGCAGCTGGCCGCCCTCATCGCCTACTACGCCTTCTTCTCGCTCTTCCCGCTCCTGCTGGTCATGGTGACGGTGCTCGGCATGGTCCTCGGACGGGACGCCGAGCTGCAGCAGCGGGTGCTGGATTCGGCCCTGGCCCATTTCCCCGTCATCGGGGAGCGCATCCGGGACGACATCGGCAGCCTCCACGGCCGCGGCACGGCCGTCGCCGTCGGGTTGGGCCTCGCCCTCTGGGCCGGGATGCGCGGCGTGCAGGTCGCCCGGGACGCCATGAACTCGATCTGGGACGTCCCCATCCGCCGGCGCGCCGGCTTCTTCCCCGGGCGCCTGCGCGTGCTGGCCGTCCTCGGCCTCGTAGCTGTCACCCTCCTGCTGAATGCCGGGCTGGCGGTGGCGGCCGCCGGTCAGGACGGTCTCGGGCCAGTGCTGCGGCTGCTGTCGATGGCCGTCAACATCGGGCTCTTCCTGGTGGCCTTCCGGATCCTGACCGACCATCCCGTGAGGTGGCGGGACCTGTTGCCCGGAGCGGTGGTGGCCGGCGTGGCCGCGGCCCTCCTCCAGGTCCTGGGGGGCGTGTACGTCCGGCGCACGGTGCAGGACGCCAGCCAGGCCTATGGCGCCTTCGCCGTCGTGATCGGCCTGCTGTCATGGATCCACCTCCAGGCGCAGGTCACCCTCTACGCCGCCGAGATCAACGTCGTCCGGGCCCGGCGCCTGTGGCCCCGGAGCCTGACCAACGACGAGCTCACCGAACCGGACCGCCAGGCCCTCGTGCAGCACGCCCAGGTGGAGGAGCGCCTTCCGAGCGAGGACGTCCGGGTGGCGGTCCCGGGTGAGAACCACGAGCGGGGGGCGACGCGGCCGGAGGTGAAGGCGGACCCGGTGGCATCCAGCGAACGGCGCCCGTAGCCCCTCAGTCCGCCTCGGTCCGTGACACGCCCCCGATCCCGGCCGCAAGATTGGCGGCATGAGCGGCCACTGCTTCCTCCCGCCCTACGTCCTCGACCACCTGGCCCGGAGCGCGGACCCCGAGCTGCGCGAGATCGCCGAACGGGCCCGTGCCATCGCGGTGACCGTCCGGCTGGCC
>JBOGFO010000581.1:0-9761 GCA_050743445.1 Acidimicrobiia bacterium | reverse complement strand
CCGCTGTTCACCACCCGCGCCGTCGACGCCGGCGTGGCCGCCATCTTCGCCTTCCCGCTGCAGGCGGGGACGACCCCCCTCGGGGCCATGAACCTGTACCGGGTCCGGCCGGGGCGGCTGTCCCCCGAGCAGCTGACCAGCGCGTTGGCCGTGGCCGACCTGGTGGCCCAGGCGGTGCTCGCCCTGCAGAGGGACGCGCCCGCCGGCGCGCTGGCCGCCGGGCTGGCCAACGTCTCGTTCCGGGCCGTGGTGCACCAGGCGACGGGGATGATCGCCGCCCAGCTCGGTGTCGGCGTCGCCGAGGCGCTCGTCCGGCTGCGGAGCTTCGCCTACGCCGAGGATCGCTCCGTCGACGATATGGCCGACATGGTGGTGGCTCGCACGCTGCGCTTCGACGGCCAGGTGGACTGAGACCGATCCCGTGTCGATGGTCCCGATGGCCTCGGTCTTGCTATCTTTTCGAAATGGGGATGTCGTGGGGCGTCGCCATACGGAAGGGAATGAGTCAGCGGGATCGGAGGGAGTGGTGACCATGACCAGGGAGGAGTTGCTCTCCGAGACGTTCGTGGCGCTGGCCGACACCCTCGTCGAGGGCTTCGACGTGGTCGAGTTCCTCGGTTTGCTGTGTGAACGCTGCGTCGAGCTGTTCAAGGCCGAAGCGGCTGGTGTGATGCTGGTCGGCGGGGGAGACGTACTGCAATTGATGGCGTCGTCCAGCGAGCGGATGCGCCTGGTGGAGCTCTTCGAGCTCCAGCGTGACGAGGGTCCCTGTCCCGACTGCTACCGCAGCGGTGTGACGGTGGTGGAAGCAGACCTGGAGACGAACCGCGACCGGTGGCCGATGTTTGCCGCCGAGGCGCTGGCGGCGGGGTTCCAGGCCGTCCATGCCCTGCCGATGCGCCTGCGGGGCAAGGTGATCGGCGTGTTGAACCTGTTTCGCAACGGCGTGGGGGCATTGCCGGAGGCCGACCTGCGTGCCGCCCAGGCGCTGGCCGACGTGGCCACCATCAGCGTCGTCCAGCACCGGCTCCTGGACGACACCCGCCTGGTGAGCGAGCAGCTCCAGCACGCCCTCGACAGCCGGATCGTGATCGAGCAGGCCAAGGGGGTCCTGGCCGAGCGGTTGCAGGTCGACATGGACGAGGCGTTCTCCATCCTTCGCCGCTACGGGCGGGACCACAACCGCAAGCTCAGCGAGGTCACCCAAGCGGTGATCGACGGGACGCTCGACGCCTCCGTCCTCGGAGGAGCGAGCCGCCCGACGGGCCGACCGGGCTCCTGACCGGGGCCCCACGGCCCCCTCCAAGGATGGCTCGGCTGCCGCCTCCGAGGCCCACCGACGCCCTGGCCCGGCACGCCAGGACGCAGCGGGTCACATCCACGTCCCCCACCCCGTCCCCACGTTCACGGTCTGGGTGCGTCACCAGGGTCTGGAGCAACGCCATATGCGACCGCCCGTCCCCGGGAGGCCCGATTCGGTTTGAGGTTTCCCCGGAGCGACAGCTGTTGAGACGCGCCGCTCCCCTGACCTAGAATTCCAACATCCTCCGTCGGGCACCCGGGTGCGGGCTCCCGCCGGTGGGGCTTCGACGTCGCTCCGGACCCTGGTGACGCGGGACTGTCCGTCGAAAACACGGCGGCTCTGGCGTACACCATGAGCGACCGCAAGGGGACGGACCATGGCCGTCGACCTCACGAAGCCGCCTGTCGTTCCGGTCGGTCACGTCCCGAGCCGCCCCGACAATGACGACCACCGGCGACAGTCGGGGTCCGCCTCCGTCGGCGCCCGGGACGCGCGGCCCACGACGGGCGAGGTTCCGTCCCCTGCGGAAGCGCGCCGGCTGGCGGAAGTGCACCGCTACCGCATCCTGGACACGCCTGCTGATGGCACCTTCGATCGGATCACGGCGCTGGCCGCCCGTGTGCTGGACGTCCCCATCGCCATCGTGAGCGTCGTCGACCGGGACCGGATCTGGTTCAAGTCCCGTCACGGCCTCGATCTCGACCAGATCCCCCGCCACCCGGGACTGTGCGCATCGGCGATCCTCGGCGACGACCCCTTCATCCTCGCGGACGCCACCGCCGATCCGGTGGCCCTCGCCAATCCGCTCGTGGCCGGGGAGTTCGGCCTGCGCTTCTACGCCGCCGTCCCGTTGACGACGTTCGACGGCCACAACCTCGGCACCCTCTGCGTCATCGACCGGGAACCCCGCACGCTGACGCCCGCCGAGGTGGCGACCCTCGAGGACCTCGGCGCGCTGGTGGTCAGAGAGCTCGAGCTGCGCCTCGAAGCCCGCCGGGAGGCGGCCAGGCAGGCGGCGGCCCGTGACCGGGCCTCGGCTGACAAGTGCCACTCCGACGAACTGGCCCGCCTCCTGCAGGTGGCGCTGCTGCCCCCCCGCCTGCCCCGCATCGCCGGCGTTGAGCTGGCCGCCCGTTACCAGCCGGCGGCGGGGTTCCTGGTCGGGGGCGATTTCTACGACGTCTTTCCCCTGCCCCGGCGGGCCTGGGGGATCGCCATCGGTGATGTCTGCGGCAAGGATCCCCGGGCTGCCGGGGTAACCGCTCAGGCCCGCTACGCCCTCCGGGCCGCGGCCATGGAGCACGATGCACCCTCCGAGGTGCTCCGCCTCCTCAACGACGCTCTGCTCCTCGACGCCGACGTCGACGACCCCCGCTTCTGCACCCTCGTCTACGCCCGGCTCCGGCCCCACGGCGACGCCTTTCAACTCACCGTGGCCAGCGCCGGACACCCCCTGCCCCGACTGCTGCGGCACAACGGCACCGTCGAGCCGGTCGGTGAGTACGGCACCCTGGCCGGCTGCTTCCCCCAAGCCGGCTTCACCGACCGCACGGTCCGCCTGACCAGGGGTGACACCGTCGTCTTCTATACCGACGGGCTCACCGAAGCCCGAGCAGGCGACGATGAGATCGGCCTGGACGGCGTCACCGAGCTGGTCAGGTCCTGTGCCGGGCGCGATGCCAGCTACATCGCAGAATGCCTCGAACGCGCCGCGCTGGACAGCGGGGCCCAGCGCGACGACGTCGCCATCCTGGTCCTCCGGGCCAGCGAACACGGGAGATAGGCCGTGCCAGCTCCTGAGCCCGCTGAGTCCGCGATCACAGCGACAACCCATGATCAGACCGCGGGCGCCTCCGTCGACACGGAACTTCTGGCGCAGCACCGGCAACACCGGCCGGGGGGTGAGTACTCGGCGCCCCGCCCCGCCGTGCGCCCCGACTCCTCCCGCAGCCGGCCTTGGCCGAGCGCCCCGCCCCCTCACGTCGAGGACCTCCTGGTCCTCCATCGGGCGTACGCCGCCGGCCGGGAGCCCGGCATCCGCGACGAGCTCGCCGCCGCCTACGACAGCTTCGCGCTGAGCCTGGCCCGGCGGTTCCACACCCGGCGGGAATCGCCCGAGGACCTCGCCCAGGTGGCCCGGGTCGGTCTGCTCCAGGCCATCGACCGGTTCGATCCCGGCCGGGAACGTCCCTTCGTGGTGTTCGCCCGCGCCACCATCGTGGGCGAGCTCAAGCGCCACGTCCGGGACCGGACCTGGGTCATGCGGGTGCCCCGATCCCTCCAGGAGCACTACCTCGAGGTGGTCCGGGCCGCCGACGACCTCGCCCAGGCGCTGGGCCGCCCCCCGAGCATCAGCGACATAGCCGGGCGCACCGGGTTGTCCGAGGACCACGTGCTCGAGGCCATGGAGCTGGGTGCCGTCCAGCGCCCCGCCTCCCTCGATGCACCATCCCCCGACGGCAGCCGGAAGACCCTGGAGCCCGGGACGGACGATGCCGGCCTGGCCGCCGCCGAAGGCCGCCTCTTCCTCGACGGCGTGGTGGAGCGCCTTCCCGAGCGGGAGCGCCAGATCCTCCAACTGCGGTTCGTCGACGGGCTGACCCAGACCCAGATCGGCGCCCGGATGGGCGTCAGCCAGATGTACGTCTCCCGGATGCTGTCCCGGACGCTCAGCCGCCTCCGGGTTTATTCCCGGGCCAGGCCGATCCAGTGACGGCAGCAGCTCGATCGCGTCGCAAGCGGCCGTTCGATCCGCAACCACTGCTGCCACGCGCTGCATCGGCTGGCGGTCCCGGAGCCGAACGGGCCGCCGACGGGAAGACGCCGGCGGCGATGGCCGCGACGCGTAGGAACCCGACCATCCGGCGCATAGGCCCCCAAACAGCCCAGCCATCCCGAATCACACACCCTCGCAGAATGCCTCGAACGCGCTGCGCTGGACAGCGGGGCCCAGCGCGACGAGTTCGCCATCCTGGCCCTCCAGCCAGCAACCAGGGGAGATAGGGGTGCCTGTTCACACGAGCCGAAAGGAGGTCCCCGTGACCTCCGGCGCCGGTCGCATCGGCACCATGTCGCCGACGCCTGTCCCTTCCAGCGTCTCGCCGGCATCGGCGGAGTTCTTCGTCGAGTGGCAATTGGCCGAGGTACGAACAACCGGGCCCATCGAGCACCGGCCTCCTGACGACGACGTCGTGATCGATCTCGTTGACCCCCCCCAAGGCCCGGCGGGTCGGGATGACGGTTGATGCGAGTCCCGACCTGCCGGCCGAACCTGTGCCATCGGACACCCGTCGAGTCGCCCCCAACCATCCCACGGTCTGCGTCGTCGAACGGGCGACGCCCACTACGCCAGGAGGTGGAGGTGTGAAGAAGCTGACGTCGAAGCCTGCCGCTCCGCTCGGAGAACCGAGCGTCGGGCAGATCCCGCCGTTCGAGGTGCTGACCATGAGTTCGGATGGTGAAGTCGTCGTGTCCGTGCACGGGGAAATCGACATGGCCACAGCTCCGCACCTCTGGGAACATCTCGCCGGGGCCATCCCGGGCGCGACGCACCGACTGGTGGTCGACCTGCGGGACACCCCATTCATCGATTCCACCGGGCTCGCTGTGTTCGTTCGGGCGCTCAAACGGGTTCGGCATCAGGGAAGCGAGTTCGTCCTGCGCTCGCCCCAGGCGAACGCCCGCAAGATCCTCAGGGTCACCGGTCTCGACCGGGTGATGACGATTACCGATTCGAGCGACGCGCCCGCCGGCTGACCGGTGCAGGGTCGCTCAGGGCCCGAAACTCCCAAGGCCCTTCGACCCGGAGAGCCGATGCCCGTCGTGAGCCCTGACGGGATGCGGGTCGACACCTCCCTCCGCCCAAAAGCCAGGTCAGAGCAATGACCAGGTTCCCCCACGCTCTCGCAACCCCATCAGAGACCCCAGAAAAGACGGGGTTGGGTTGTCACCGCTAGCGCCCTGGCGCCCGGCCAGGCGCCTGGTCAGTCGGCCTTTTGCTCGGTAGGGTCGGGATTCAATGACGGGCCTGGTCTGCTTGAAGTGCGGCACCGGCGAGCATGTCGCCGCGGTGGCGAGCGTCCCCTGGTGCCACAACTGCTACTACGACGCGCACCCGGCCGAGCGTCCGGCCGATCAGCTCGCCTCCCTCCGGGCGTGGCGGCGATGTGCCCTCCTGGGCCGGCCCGCCCCGGTGGAACCCGCCGCCGTCGTGCAGACGATGGGCATGCTGTTGCGCATGCGCCGCTGATTTCCGAGCGGTCAGCGGGGGTGGATCTCCAGATGGGAGATGTACCGCTCGGTGCCCACCCTCCTGCGGTGCCTGGCGGCCGAGGCCGTGGACGTGCTCGTCCCCCTGTTCGATGCCGTGCGGGCCTGGGCGCCGTTCGGGCTGCGGGGGATGTGGGGAGCGCTGGCCGACGGGATCGGCGGCCGGGCCGCGTTCGGCGCCGCCGAGCGGGGGGAGGACGGTGCTCCGGCCTTCCGCCGGGCCATGGCCGTCGTCGACGCCATCGCCAAAGCCGCCCCGCTGTCGGCCATCATCCGGCCCTTCCTGGTGCCCGTCGAATGGTCCGGGGGCGTGACCCACCTCCCCCGCAAGGGGACGTGCTGTCTCTTGTACAAGACCACCGCCGACCGCGATCCCAGCGGCGAGAACTACTGCACCGCCTGTCCCCTCCGGGACGAGGAGAGCCAGCTCGTCCGCTGGGTCCGCTGGCTGGAGGACCGGGCCGCCGACCGGGAGACCCGGAGCCAAACCGGCTGACCCGGGACGGGATGAGTAATCACCACTCCTGACCGGGGTAGCCGCTCCGGGTTCTACTCGGCTGGCGACCTGGGCCCACCGCCCCGACGTCCCCAACTTTCCGGAGCGGCGCCTGTTCGCGTGACGGCTCAATTCGGCGGGCGCCTCCGGACGCTCGAAATCGTGGAACTCGGTGACACTGAAACCGGCCCGCCGGAGGGCCGTGCTCACGTCGCCGACAGTGGCAGATCCGACGACCAGGGCTCCGGGGAACGTCACCGCTCGTCCATCCCCGGCGGGGCCAGCCGGAGGAAGGTCCACTGGCGGCCGTGGCACCGGTGACAGGACCACGGCATGTCGGGCACGAGGGCGGGGCTCCCCCAGGCGGCGCAGAACCCTTAGACAAGACCTGGATTGGTGCCCTCCTCCCGCTGTGTTCAGGCGGCGGGGGCCGGGCCGAGGCCGAGCTTGGCGTAGATCTCCCTCGTCGCCAGGGAGCGGTTGAGCGTGTAGAAGTGCAGGCCGGGGGCACCCTCGTCGAGGAGGTCGTGGCACAGCTCGGTGGCCAGCTCGACGCCGATGCGGCGGACCTCGGCCGGGTCATCGGCGATGTTGTGGAAGCGTTCGGCCAGCTCCGGCGGGAACTCGGCGCCCGAGAGCTTGGCGAAGCGTTCGACCTGGGCCACGTTGGTCACCGGCATGATCCCGGGCACAACCGGCCGGTCGACACCGAGGCCGGCGAGATCGTCGACGAGGCGCCGGTAGTCGTCGAGGCGGAAGAAGAACTGGGTGACGGCGAAGTCGGCCTGCCGCAGCTTGGCGGCCATGTACCGGCGATCGCTCTCCCGATCGGGGGAGGCGGGGTGGCCCTCGGGATGGGCGGCCACCCCCACCGAGAAGGGTCCGACCTCCCGGACCAGCTCGACGAGCTCGGCCGCGTAGCCCAGGTCGCCGGGCGGCAGCCCCAGGTCGGCCGGCGGATCACCCCGGAGGGCGAGGATGTTCTCCACCCCCTCCGCCCGGTAGCGCTCCAGGATCTCGGCCAGCTCGGCCCGGGTGTGGGCGGCGCAGGTGAGATGGGCCATCGGGGTCATCGTGGTGTTGCGAAGCACGTCGACGACGATGTCGTGGGTCCGCTCCCGGGTGGTGCCTCCGGCCCCGTAGGTCACCGACACGAACGAGGGCCGCAGTGCCTCGAGCTCGGCCAGGGCCTTACCGAGCTGGATCCCGGCCTCCACGGTGCGGGGCGGGAAGAACTCGAAGGAGAAGCAGCGCCCGGCGGCGAGCAGATCAGCGATCCTGGCCATCCCGGCAGGTTACCGGGCGGGAGCCCGTGACCCCCGGCAAGGGAACCTAGGATGTCCCAATGACCACGCGCCTCTACTCGGTTCCGGGCATCTCCTGCGGGCACTGCAAGGCCGCCATCGAGGGCGAGGTCTCCAAGGTCTCCGGGGTGGCGCTCGTCGACGTGGACGTGGAGACGAAGACCGTCCGGGTGGAGGGTGACGCCACCGACGAAGCCGTGCGGGGAGCGGTCGACGAGGCCGGCTACGAGGTCGCCGGGATCCTCGAGGGCTGAGCCGGGCTAACGCTTCCGGAGCCGGCGGGCGGCACGGCGGGCGAGCTCGAGGGCGGCCAGCGGAGCGAAGGGGAAGAGCACGGCCGTGGTGGTGGTCGTGGACTCACCGGTCCCACCCGTGTCGCCCTGGGTCTGGGCCGGCTGGGGCGCCGGCGCCGGGCTGATGGACACGGTCACGGTTCCCTCGGCCGACTCCTGGTTCCCGTCGTCGACGACGAAGGTGAAGGAGTCCTGGCCGGGAGTGCCCGCCGGGCCGTAGGTGAAGGTGCCGTCCGAGTTCAGGTCGATGTCGGCCAAGGGTGGCCGGCGCAGCTTGAACTCGAGGTCGTCGCCCTCGGGGTCGTCGACCACGCTTGCCAGGCACTCGCTCACCTGCTCGCAGCGCACCGTGGACCCCTCGATGACGTTGAATTCGGCGTTCCGCAGGATGCGCGGCGCCCCGTTGGCGCCGAGGTTGACCCGGACCGTGGCCACGTTGGAGACGTCACCGCCGAAGGGGTCGTCCGAGCCCTGGCCGTCGACGATCACGTAGCGGAAGCTGTCGGTCCCGGTGAGGCCCCGGGGCGGGGTGTAGTTGAGCCGGCCCTTGCTCCGCTCGAACGTCCCCCCCAGCTCGGTGGAGTAGGAGCTGTTGCTGTCGACCGGCTGTCCCGTGGCCGGGTCGATGGGCCAGGTGGCCCGCGTCCCGTCAGGGGAGACGTCGTTCTCCTGGACGTCGATGCCGTCCAGCGACCTGCCCGAGGGCGTGCTGACCTCGTCGTCGTTGGCGACGGGGACGTCGTCCACCGCCACCACCTCGATGCTCACCCGGGCGGTCGAGGAGTCGCCGTCGTTGTCGGTGACCTTGTACTCGAAGCTGTCGCTGCCGGCGTAGTCGGCGTTGGCGGTGTAGGCGATCACGTTGCGGGCGTCGACCACGGTCTCGCCGTGGGCCGGTGATCCGCTTACCGTCACCGACTTGATGCCGTCACCGAGCCCGGTGTCGTTGGCCAGCACGTCGACCCCGGTGGCCGCCCGCTCGAGGACCTGGGTGCTGTCGTCGACCGCGGAGACCTTGTCGTCGATCCCCTTGATGGTCACGTTCACCCGGCCGGTGGAGGCGTCACCGCGGTCGTCGACCACGGTGTAGGCGAACGAGTCGGTGCCGCTGCGGTCGGGGACGGGCCGGTAGACGACGGCGTTGCCGACGGCCGTGGCGACCCCTCTCGCCGCCGCCCCCACCGACTGCAGGGTGAGGGAACCGCCGTCCGGGTCGCGGTCGTTGGCCAGCACGTCGACGGAACCGGTGGAGTCCTCGTCGAGGGAGAGGACGTCGTCGACGGCCACGGGCGGTTCGTTTCCGTTCATGGCGGTCATGGCCACGATCCGGTTGTTGAGCTTGGTGTCCTGGGTGTCGCCGTAGTGCTTGGCGTCGCCGAAGCCGAGCACCTGGCCCTCGGACGTGGTCATGTAATAGCCCTTGCCGCTGGCCGAGGGGGCCATGTCGATGACCCGCTTCTCGGCGCCGCCGCCGGCGCCCGAACCGTGGAAGCCGGCGTCGCCGAAGGCGAAGACGCCGCCGTCGCCGGCCACCAGCCAGTAGCCCCGGCCGGTGGGCATGGCCGACATGGCGTGGATGCGCTTGACCAGGTCGACGCTGCCGGTGGAGCCGAAGAAGGCGGCGTCGCCAAAGGAGAAGATGCCCCCGTCGGTGGCCGCCATCCAGTAGCCCCGGCCCGAGGGAGTGGTGGTCATGTCGACGACCGGCTTGTTGAGCTTGGTCGAGCCCAGGGAGCCGAAGAAGCCCGCGTCGCCGAAGGCGAAGATGCCGCCGTCGGCGGCCACCAGCCAGTATCCCTTCCCGGTCCTGGTGGGCGTCATGGCCACGATGGGCTTGTTGAGGGGCGTGCCACCCATGGAGCCGTAGAAGCCGGCGTCCCCGAAGGTGAAGATGCCGCCGTCGGCGGCCACCATCCAGTAGCCCCGTCCGCTCGGCGTGGCCGTGGTGCCGACGATGGGCTGGTTGAGGGGGACGGCGCCCGTCGACCCGAAGAAGGCGGCCTTGCCGAAGGAGAAGACCCCGCCGTCGGTTCCCATGAGCCAGTAGCCCGAGGTGCCGGCGGCGGCGGCGGGCGCGGGGGTGCGGGCCACGAGGG
>JBOGFO010000580.1:0-4040 GCA_050743445.1 Acidimicrobiia bacterium | reverse complement strand
CCCGGAGAGGCGGTAGCCGGTGGCGTCACACCCGGCCTGCTCCAGCGCCTCGACGGCGGCCACGAACGACGCCTTGACGCGACCCCGCAGCCGCCCGGCGGCCGCCTGGCCGGTAGGGGTCCAGGCGACTCGGAATCCCTTGGTCGTCAGAGGTCCGCGCTCGAGACGAACTCGTAATCGCCCCGGTGCATCTGCTCGAGGGACTTCTCCACCCGGGGAAGCGACATCTGCTTCGCCGATGCCGGCGGCCCCGGTGTCTGTCCAAACGCCATGCCCCGAACCATCCCACAGAGCCGCCCGCCAGCTGGGGGCAATCCGTTCGCGCCGCCGGAGAGCGGGTCAACCGGGAGCGGCGCGGGCCAAGGCGGTGGGGCCGCTTGTTCGACCCCAGCCGTCGATCAGGCCTTATGCCAGGCTGAGACGACGGATCCTCGCATCTCACCCGATGAGCTCGGCGGTTTCGAGCGCGTCGTCGTCGATGGTCCAGAGCGCCTCGATGGGGACCGCCAACATGCGGGGGTCGTCCCCCAGTTGGATCGATGCTGGCCCTGCGTAGAGCACGATGCCTCGCGTCAGGTCGTCACCAAGGCGGTCAGCCAGAAAGCGCAGACCGCGCAGGTGGGACGGCCCGACGCTGGTGGCCGCCTGCACTTCCAGGGCCACGACCGTGCCGTCCGCGGCTTCGAGGACGACGTCGACCTCGTGACCGTCACGGTCACGAAAATGTGACGCCGTCGCCTCCCTCGTGGCCCATCCCAGCTGCTTTCCGATCTCGGCGACCACGAACGATTCGAGCAGGGGCCCGAAGGCAGGGTGGCGCCGCAAGGCTGCTTCGTCGAGGTTGACCAGCGCGGCGCCGAGTCCGGTGTCGCAGATGTGCAACTTCGGGTGACGGGCGATGCGCGAGGTGAGATTTCGGGAAAACGCCGGCAGTTGGCGCACCAGGAAGACCCGTTCGAGCAGCTCGAGATAGGAGCCCACGGTCTGGCGGTTGGCGCCGAGGTCCTCGGCCATGTCCGTGACATTGAGCACCTGGGCGGTCCGGGCCGCCGACGCGGCCAGGACCTTCCGGAGGATGGCGGGCTGTCGGAGACGGACGAGGTCCGCGAGGTCGCGGTCGGCGACACGGGCGGCGTAGTCGAGGTGCCAGCGCCGGCGCGCCGAGGCACGCTCGCGACGGACGGCCTCGGGATAGCCGCCGCGTGTCACCAGCGGTATGTACTGCGCCCGGCTCCGGTCGCTGCGGAGGCTCCGGAGCACGGCGGGGTGGTCGAAGGCCGCGTCGACGAAGCGCTCTCGCCGGCCCTCGATCTCGCCCTGCGAAAGGCCCCAGAGGGTCATTTCGTGGCTGCGGCCGGCCAGCGTCTCCGTGCCCTGTGGGAGGAGTGAGCCGGTGACTGACCCGGCCAGCACGAAGGCGCCGGGTCGCGGTCGGCGATCGACCGACCGCTTGATCACGCCCAGGAGGCTGGGAAGTCGTTGGTACTCGTCAACCATGATGGGCTCCGGCAGTCCATCCACGTAGCCCCCAGGGTCCTGAGCGGCTATGGCCAGGACCTGGTCATCGGACAGATCAAGGAGGTCGACGGAGCGTTCGGCTGCAAGGGCCAGTAGCAGTGTCGTCTTCCCGCCGGCCCGGGGACCTTGCACGAGGATCACCGCTTCTTCATCGAGCAGTTCCGCCGCAACACCGAGCAGCCACCGGGGGAGAAGTTCCACCGTCTAACTATACAAAATGCGGATCTATTGTCGAGCGCACTGCGACACCTGAACTATCCAAAAAGTGAACTCAGGACCTAAAGACGGCGTCTTGGCGTTCACGCTCCGTCCAATAGTGCCCAGAATTCGGACTTCGGTTTCGCTAACGCTGTCCACGGAGTGCGTTTGAGTCCAGCCAGTGGGCGGGAGTTGATTCCCAGGTGACCCAAACGCACAGGCCGAAGTGCAGAAGTTGGTCTGCATGTGTTGCGAAAGATGCCAGTGTTGCGCGCCGTGGATCCGGGCGGAGGATCGCTCGTTCAGTTGGCTTCCCAGAGGTCAAGGACGTCGGCGGAAGGGATGAAGATGTCCGTACCGCCGTCGAAGAGCCAGAGCGTGGCGGTGCGGCCCCGCGGGCCGGAGATGAGCTGGCAGTCGTCGAGCCGGTGACCGCCCCGAAGGGCGACGGACACCTGTCCGCCTTCCAGCCGCTGGATCGTCTCGGTCGACATCTGCCGCCTCCTCGCTCGAGGTTCCTCGGTCGAGGGTACGGATCGGCGGCGTCGACGGGATCGGTGGTTCCTACGGTTCCCCTACCGATCGGCAACCAGGGCCGCCGCGCCGGCGGTGACGGCGGGGACCAGGGCCGTCGCCGGCGGGAGGAGCTGCTCGCAGAAGAAGCGGGCGGTGACGATCCGGTGGCAGTGGGCGGCGGCGTCGCCGGTGCCGGCGGCAAGCTCGGCGCGGGCGGCCAGGGCGGAGCGGGCCATGAGCCACCCGGCGGTGACGGTGGCCATGAGCCGCAGGTAAGGGGTGGCGCCGGCCAGGACGTCGGCGGGCCGGTCGGCGTGCTCGGCCAGCCAGCCGGTGGCACGGGCCAGGGCTTCGAGGCCGGCGGCCAGGGAGGCCCGGGTTAGGGCGAGGTCGGGCCCGGCGGCGGCCAGGTCGGCGTCGAGCGCGGCGAGGCGGACCAGGTGGTCCTTGACGACGGCGCCGCCCTTGAGGCCCAGCTTGCGGGTGACGAGGTCGATGGCCTGGATGCCGTTGGTGCCTTCGTAAATCGGGGTGATGCGGGCGTCGCGGAGGTACTGGGCGGCGACCGTCTCCTCGATGAACCCGACACCGCCGTGGACCTGGATGCCCAGCGAGGCGACGTCGACGCCGGTGTCGGTGCACCACGCCTTGGACAGCGGGGTGAGCAGGGCGGCGAGGTCGGCGGCCTCCTCGGCCGCCACCGGGTCGGGGTGGCGGCGCGCCCGGTCGAGGGCGGCGGCGTTCCAGTAGACGAGGCGGCGCATGGCTTCGATCTGGGCCCGCATCGTCAGCAGCATCCGGGCCACGTCGGGGTGCGCGGCGATAGGGGAGCTCTCGCCGGACGGGGTGCCGGGGGCGCGACCCTGGAGCCGCTTGGCGGCGTAGCCGACGGTCTGCTGGTAGGCCCGCTCCGCCACCGCCAGGCCCTCCACGGCGACCGATAGCCGGGCTTGGTTCATCATCGTGAACATGTAGCGCATGCCCTGGTGCTCCTCGCCGACGAGGAACCCGACGGCTCCGTCCCCTCGACGCGCCGCTCAACGCCGGGTTTTCCTCCGCGTTGAGACCTGAACGGGCCGCGTTGCCCGGCCCGCCGGAGCTAGGCAATCCTGTTGCCGGGCCCGGCGGTGGCCGGCAACGGCCCCGGCGCTGGCCGACAGTCCGTCCCGGCTGGCGAGCGTCGCACCGGTCAATTCCGCCACGGCCACTCGGGACCGGACTCGGGGCGGACCGAACGGACCGAAAATCACTCGAGACCAAACTCGGGACGGGAGGGGCGCACTCGGGACCAAACTCGGGACGGCCCTGCGGATCTCCGCGGATCTCCACCCTGCCATCGTCACGAACGAACTTGGTCACGAACTTGGCCGCCAACTTGGTCGGCGACTTGGCCGTCGCACCACAGGGCACAACAGCAACGGGACGGCGAGCGGCTCCCGGGGTCAGCGAGATGGTGGAGCCCAGGCGGTCGTCTCAGTGGGCCGGCCCGCCACGACCATTTTCGGCCGGGGTGCGCGTCCGGCGCTTCACGCGAAGTTGTTGGGGAGGGGGGGTTCATACCCCGGTACGTCGTACCGTGGTATGATCTTGGCATGAAAGTCGACAAGCTCAGTGTTTCGTTCGAGCCTGACCTCGGAGATGCGGTCCGGTCGGCGGCCAAGCGTAGCGGTCGGGGCCTGTCGGGCTGGTTGGCCGAAGCGGCGGCGGCCCGCTTGCGGGCCGAGGCGCTGGCAGAGTTCCTGGACGGGTGGGAGGCGGAGCATGGCGAGCTGACCGCTGAAGAGCTTGCCCGGGCCACGGCCGAGTTG
>JBOGFO010000579.1:0-2214 GCA_050743445.1 Acidimicrobiia bacterium | reverse complement strand
ACGCCGAGGAGACCGAGGTCCGCTACGGGCCCTTCGCCCTCAGCCCCGCCGGTGCCGGCGGCGACCTCGACTTCGGCAACGTGGCGATGCCCAACGTGCCCAAGCCCTGTGACGACTGCTTCATCCTCGCCGCCGAGCCCGACCTCATCTACGCCGACGGCTCGTCCGCCAACCTCGACACCGGCGTGATGCTGCACCACGCCGTGTTCTTCAACCCCGCCAACCGGGACACCACCTGTGGCGACGACGAGTTTTTCCGCAACCTGGGGGAGCGGTTCCTGGCCTCGGGGAACGAGCGCACCAAGCGGGCGTTCCCGCCCGGCTTCGGCTACCACCTCGGGACCGGACCCATCAACGGCGTCTTCCACGTGATGAACCACTCCGCCGAGCTCAAGACGGTCTGGTTCCGCTACAAGATCACCTGGGTGCCGGGCAGCACCGAGGGCATCCGGCCCGTGACGCCGGTGTGGCTCGACATGGCCAACTGCCGGACCTCGGAGTACTCCGTGCCGGCCGGCCCCTCCACCAGCCACTGGACGTGGAAGTCGACCATCACCGGCCGGATCATCTGGACGGCGGGCCACGTTCATGACGGCGGGATCCGCACGACCCTCACCAACGCCACCACCGGCAGCCACGTGTGCACGGCGTGGGCGGGGTACGGCACCAAGCCCGCCTACATGGGCACGATCGAATCGATGAGCACCTGCGCCTGGGATGCGCTCGGGACCGTACGGGAAGGCGAGACGCTCGACCTCGAGTCGGTCTACGACGCCCCCGAGGCGGCGGACGACGCGATGGGGATCATGGTCGCCTACGTGTGGGAGACCCCCGACGTCGAAGGGGGGACGCCGGCCCCGCCGGAAGCCTCCGGGCACACCCCGGCGCCGGTGACGTCGACCCCGCCGTCGGAGAATCCGCACCCCCACCACCCCTAGGCAGGCGGAATCACGGGGCGGGCGATTCGGTCCGCTGGGTAGCATCCTCTCGTCCGGTGCCGGCCGGACCCGAGGAGGATCATGACCGACTTCCCGCCCCCGCCCCCTCCCTCGCCTCCCCCGCCTGCGCCGCCACCTCCCCCCGGGGCCTACTACGGCGGCGCACCGTCTGGCGGCGGCGCCGGACCCAAGCCCGACAACAACCTGGTGTGGGCGATCCTCTCCACCATCTTCTGCTGCCTGCCGCTGGGCATCGCCTCCATCGTGTTCGCGGCCCAGGTCGACGGGAAGTGGGCGCAGGGCGACCACCAGGGGGCCCGGGATGCGGCTGACAAGGCCAAGCGGTTCGCCATGATCGCCGCCGGTGTGGGCGTCGGCATGATCATCCTGTTCATCATGATCCCGCTCATGCTGGGCGGCAGCGACACGGACTTCTGATGGCCGACGGCACCCCTCCGTACCCGCCCCCGCCCTACGGGACCCCGCCCCCGCCTCCGCCTCCGGGCTACGGCGGCGGCCCCTACGGCGGCGGCCCCTACGGCGCCCCGGGCCCGAAGCCGGACAACAACCTGGTGTGGGCGATCCTCTCCACCGTCCTGTGCTGCCTGCCGCTCGGGATCGCCTCCATCGTCTTCGCCAGCCAGGTCGACGGGAAATGGGCGGCCGGTGACTTCGCCGGCGCCCGGGAGGCATCGGACAAGGCCCGGAAGTTCGCCATCCTCTCCGCCGGGCTGGCCGCCGGGCTCTTCGCCCTCTTCATGCTCTTCCTGATCTTCGGCACCATCGCCTCGAACACCGACGGGTATTGATCGCGACCGCCACCGCCCGACTGCCCGCCTGGGCTCCGCCCGCCACCGCGGTCGGCGGGGCGGCCGCCGTCCTCGGCACCCTGGTGGTCCGGGATCCCTCCGAGGCGGGCCACTACCCGACCTGTCCCTTCCTGGCTGTCACCGGCCTCTACTGCCCGGGCTGCGGGTCGCTGCGGGGCCTGCGGGCCCTGGCCGGCGGTGACGTCGGGGCCATGGTCGGTTACAACGCCCTGCTCGTCGTCGGCGTCGTGCTGCTGGTGTGGGCCTGGCTGGCGTGGACGGGCCGCTGCACCGGCTGGTGGCGCTTCCGCCCCCTCCCAGGCTCGGCCCGCTTCGACTGGGCTCTCCTCGGCGCGGTCCTGACCTTCACCGTCGTGCGCAACCTGCCCGTCGGCGCCGCCCTCGCCCCCTGAATCGGCCAGGTGGGCGCGATGTTGGCCCTCAGAGGGCCAACATCGCACCCGCCT
>JBOGFO010000578.1:0-2984 GCA_050743445.1 Acidimicrobiia bacterium | reverse complement strand
GATCGGAGGCGTTCACGCCGGACCGGGCTCCGGGCCCCGCACCCGCAGCTCGGAGACCCACTTGGTCTGGAGCACCCCGGGGCGGTTCGGGCCGATCAGGCGGACGGGATAGCCGTGGTCGATGGCCAGCGGCTCCCCGTTGAGGAACAGGGCGAGGAGGGTGTCGGGGTCGCCGGCGTGGTCGGTGCTCAGCATGGAAGCCCGGTACCGCCCCCGGGGCTGGAGTGAACCCACCGCCACCTCCGCGCCGCCGGCGGCCCCGGCGGCCCGCAGCAGGTCACGCACCGCCACGCCCCGCCAGCGTCCCTCGGCGCTCCAGCCCTCCACGCAGGCGATGGGCAGGGTGACCTCCCGGAGGTCCATGGCCTCCAGATCGGCCCGGGACAACGACAGCGGACGGGCGACGGCGCCCGTCACCAGGAGGCGGAACCCGGGATCGAGGGCGGGGCCGGTGACGCCGGCGGCGGCGGCCGACTTGTTGACCGGGAGTCCCTGGGGGCCCCGATCGGGCCGGCGGGGAGCAAGGACGCTCAAGTGCCGCAACGTTCCGACGGTCTGGCCCACCGTGGCCAGGGTCAGCACCGCGGCGCCGGCGAAGGCGGTGGCGAGCAACCCCCGGCGGGTCAGGGCGGCCTCGATGGCGGCAGGGACGAGCGGGTGGGTGGCGCGCTTCCGGCCGAGTGCCCGGCGGGTCATCACCATTTTGGCGCCCACGTGGGCGACCATCGCGCCCATGGTGATCCACGCGCCCCAGTAGTGGCCGGCCGGGAAGAAGAACGTCCACGGGTACCACAGGGCGATGTTGGCCACTCCGGTGAAGAGGAGGAACACCCCGCCCCCGACGAGCGCCAGGAGCCCGAGCCGCTCCAGGGCGTGGGCCACGTTCACGGCCGGCGGCCAGGTGAACAGCTTCGGGTAGACGACCCAGAGCTTGACCAGCAGGAGCGGGATGGCAGCGATCCCGGCGGCGACGTGGATGCCCTGGGTGATCCGGTACACCCCGGCCGGCCGGGCCGGCCAGGTGAACCACGAGGGTGGGTGCTGGATCAGATGGGACAGGACGCCGGTGGCGAAACACAGTGAGAAGGCGACGCCGAGCGAGATCCCGAGGATGGCGGCGGTGCGCTCGTCGTGGAGCGGGCTGCGGAACACCCCCTCCCGGAGCGGGCCGACCCGGAGCCCCTCGGGCCAGCGGGTGGTGCGTCCTCCTCCGGCTAGCGGGTGTCGAGCCGGGCGAACCACCGACGGCCTTCCTGCCACTGTTCCATGAGTGTGCAGTCACTCCGGGCCGCCAGGCGTTGCACGTCGCTCGTCTCCACCCGGGCCCAGGGGAACCACGGACCGGGCCGCCCGGCCACCTCGAGTCGAGCCTGGCCGCGCCCTGCCCCCGTCCCGGGCCCTTCGACCTCCACCAGGAGGCGTCCGCCGGGGCGCATGAGGGCCCGGACCCGTCGCAGCAGCGCGACGGGGTCGCCCCCGATGCCCACGTTGCCGTCCAGCAACAGGGCGCTGCCCCAGCGCCCCGCCCCGGGCACCCGGTCGAAGACCGAGCGTTCGAGCACCGGCGCGCCCCGGTGCCGGGCCAGCTCGACGGCGGACCCGGCCACGTCGATGCCGAGGCTGATGACGCCCCGGCGGGCGAGAGCGAGGACGTGGCGTCCCGGTCCGCAGCCCACGTCCAGGGTGGGGCCGGCCACGCGGTCGAGGACGCTCTCCTCCTCGGGCGTGGGCGGGCCGAGCCAGCGGTCGACGGGGAGGGGCACGAGCTCACCCGTGCTGGTCCGCAGGTGGACGCTCACCGGCTCATCCCCGCCGTCGTCGGGGCCAGGTGGGCAAGGGTCCGGGCGAAGCGGCTCCCGGGCACCTGGGCGGCCACGGCCCGCGCGTCCTCCATGACGTCGACATCCCGCAGCTCGACGAGGTCGGCGACGCGCAGGCCCAGGGCCTCGAGGCGCCGGCGCTGGGCGGCACCGGTATACGGGGTGCTCATCGGGACCCCGAGGGTGGCGGCCGGGTCGGGACGGCGCAGGCCGAGGGCCCACCATCCGCCGTCCGCGGCCGGACCGAGCACGGCGTCGACATCCGGGTCCTCGAGGCGATGGAGAGCGGTGTCCAGCAATGACGCCGTCACCTGGGGGGTGTCCATCCCGATGACGAGGGTGGGTTCTCCGGCTCGGGCGCCGCCGACGTCGGTCAGGGCGACGGCGAGGCGGGCGTCGAGCCCGCCCGCTCCCTGGGGGATGACGGTGAAGCCGGGTGGGAGCCACGGGCCCGGGCGGCCGTCGAGTACCAGCACGCGGCGGTCGACCGTGGTGGCCGACACCGCCGCCAACGTGTCGGCCAGGGCCGCTTCGGCCAGGAGGGCGGCCTCGGCCGGGGTTGCCGGTGGGCACAGGCGGGTCTTGCAGCGGCCCGGTCGCGGTTCCTTGGCCATGACGGCGATGGTGGTCATACGCGCTCGAGGATCCGGGCCATGTCCGCGACGGTCCGCAGCGTGCCCCGGACGGTGCCCGTCACCTTGGAGCGACCGGAACGGGCGGCGTAGGGAACCGGCACCTCGGAGATTCGCCACCCGGCCGCGGCGGCGCGCAGCACCATCTCCAGCGGCCACCCGAAGCGCCGGTCGGCGAGCCCGAGGGCGAGCAGATCCTCGCGGCGGGCGGCCCGCATCGGCCCGAGATCCCGGAGGTCGACACCGGCACGCCGGCGCATCTCGAACGCCACCAGGCGGTTACCGAGACGGGCGTGCAGTGGCCACGCCCCCCGCTCGGGGAGCCGGGCTCCGAGCACGAGGTCGGCCCGGCCGGCGATGACGGCATCGGCCACGGCCGGAAGATCGGCCGGGTCGAGTGACCCGTCGCAATCCATGAAGCAGACCACGGGGGCGGCGGCGGCACAGAGGCCGGCGAAGCACGCCGCCCCGAAGCCCCGCCGGGGTTCGACGACCACGCGGGCGCCGAGCGAGGCCGCCAGCGCGCCGGAGC
>JBOGFO010000577.1:0-2474 GCA_050743445.1 Acidimicrobiia bacterium | reverse complement strand
TCGTTGTGGCGGCCCAGGTAGCAGGAGTCGTGATAGGTGATGCGCTCCTCCAGCGTCGAGCCGGTGAGCGACAGGCGACCTTCCTCCACCAGGCGGGTCAGCAACTGCGAGTGGTGGATCACCTCGTAGCGCCCGCCCAGGTCGGGATACTCGTTCTTCAGCGTGTTGAAGCAGTGGGGGCAGCTGGCGATGATCTTCTGCACTCCGAGGCCGTTGAGGGTCTCCACGTTCTGCATGGCCAGCATCTGGAACACGTACTCGTTGCCCGAGCGCCGGGCCGGGTCGCCGGTGCAGAGCTCGTTGGGCCCGAGTATGGCGAAGTCGACGCCGGCCCGGTGGAGCAGCTTGGTGGTGGCCTGGGCCACCTTCTTGTTGCGGTCGTCGAAGGACGTGGCACAGCCCACCCAGTACAGGTACTCGTGGTCGAGGCTGCCCGACCCGGGGTCGACGACGGGCACGTCGATGTCGAGGTTCTTGGCCCACGCCGCCCGGTCGTTCTGGCCCATGCCCCACGGGTTGGAGGAGTTCTCCATGCCCCGGTAGGCGTTGCCGAGCTCGGTGGGGAAGTTCGACTCCATGAGCGACAGGTAGCGCCGCACATCGAGGATCTTGTCCAGGATCTCGATGTTCACCGGGCAGATCTCGTCGCACGCCCGGCACGTGGTGCAGGCCCACACCTCCTCGGCGGTGATCCGCTCGAGGACCGAGTTGGTTGACACGGTGATCTGGCCGTCCACCCCGACCGGGGTGCGGACCTTGGGCGTGCCGGTGGCGGCCATCACCTCGCCGACCTTGAGGACGATCTCCCGGGGGTCGAGCGGCTTGCCCGTCTGGTTGGCCGGGCACACCGAGGTGCAGCGCCCGCAGATGGTGCAGGCGTCGGTGTCGAGGAGCTGCTTCCAGGTGAAGTCCTCGATGGCGGAGGCGCCGAAGCTGTCGAGCTCGGTCTCCATCAGGTTGGGGAGCGGCTTCATCGCCCCCTTGGGCCGCGTCCGGTGCCGCAGGTACATGTTCAGCGGCGAGGTGAACATGTGGCGCAGCTTCGTGGTGGGCAGTAGGGCCAGGAAGGCCAGGAACCCGAGGAAGTGCACGGCCCACAGCGCCTGGTGGGCGACCTCGATGGTCTCCGCCGACCAGCCCTCGACCGCGGCCGAGATGGGCCAGCCAATGATCGACCACCGCTCGAACTCGGGCCGACCGACCTCGGCGATGCGCAGTCCCTCGGTCAGGAACCCGGTCACCCCGATGAGGGCGAAGGTGCCGAGGATCATGGCGTCCTCAGGCTTGGTCTTGGTCCAGATTCGGTAGGGCGGGAACAGGTACCGGCGGGTGACGGCCCAGGTGATCCCGGCGAGGAAGGCGACACCGGCCAGGTCGGCGAGGAGCGAGTAGGCCTTGTACACGTCGCCGTGGAGGAACTTGAGCGGCTCGGGGACCTGGTGGTTGATCTCGAGGAGGACGGTGGCGATGAAGAGCCAGATGAACCCGAAGTACAGGAGGGAGTGCATGATCCCAGCCGCCGGGTCCCGCAGCAGAGTGCGCATCCACACCCCGGCCCGGAAGTCGGCCAGGCGCCGGGGCAAGTTCTGACGGGTGGTGCGCCGGTCGTCGGGCTGGCCCCGCTCCCAGTTCTTCACCCGGCGGGAGGCGAGGACCCCCACCCCCACGGCGGCGATGCCGACCGTCAGGTAGAAGACCGCCTTGACGGCGCCGGGGATGTTGCCGAAGACCTCCCGGCTGACCTCGGAGTCGTCGTGGAACTCGAAGAGGGCCGGGAAGATGCCCGAGGTGACGAACACCACGCCGGCCAGGACGCCGAACGCCAAGACCAGTCGGTGGGGTTTCACCCGCAGCACGACAACCGATTCTACGGGCGGGGCTTTGTTTTCCCCGGATTGCAGATCGTCAGACGCCGAGAGCTTTGCGCAGGGCGCCGGCGACCTCGTCCATGCATTCCCGGGCCGCGTCGAGGGCGGCGGGAAGGATGAAGAAGGCGTGGAACTGCCCGTCGTAGCGGCGCAGCTCGGAACTCACCCCGGCCTCGTTCAGCCGCCGGGAGTACTCCTCCCCGTGGTCCCGCAACGGGTCGTACTCGGCGGTGACCACCATGGCCGTGGGCAGGCCGGAGAGGTCGGGTGCCTGCAGGGGTGAGATGTGGGGATCGGCGGGATCGGCGCCGCCCGAGAGGTAGTGGGCCGCCCACAGGCGCAGGTCGGCGTTGCTGACCACGTAACCGCTCTCGCCGTTCTCCTTGTGGGACGGCAGCGCGAAGCCCGCCTCGGTCAGGTCGAGCGACGGGTAGATCAGCAGCTGGTAGGCGATGGGCGGCCCGCCCCGGTCCCGCGCCATCAGGCAGGCCACGGTGGCCAGGTTGGCGCCGGCACTGTCGCCCCCGACGGCGAGGCGGGCGGGGTCGGCACCGATCTCGGCGGCGTGCTCCGCCACCCACGTCACCGCCGTCCAGGCGTCGTCGA
>JBOGFO010000576.1:0-4843 GCA_050743445.1 Acidimicrobiia bacterium | reverse complement strand
ACGTGTTCGTGCACTTCAGCGCCATCGACGGCACCGGATACCGGAACCTCGAGGAGAACGACAAGGTGGAGTTCGAGATCACCACGGGCCCGAAGGGGCCCAGTGCCGCGAACGTCCGCCGGATCAGCTAGATCCGCCTGTCGGAAGCAAGACCGAAGGAAAGGGCCCGCCATTCGTGGCGGGCCTTCTCCGTGTCGGGACCGAGGAACTGCCCATGCGGAGCTACGAAGCCGACGGTCTGGTCTTCGACCTGACCGACGCCGGGCCGGTGGCCGGCGAGGTGGTCGTCCTCCTCCACGGCTTTCCCGGGTCGCGCTCGTGTTGGGACGGAGTCGTCCCCGTCCTCGCCGACGCGGGCTACCGCGTCCTGGCCCCCGATCAGCGGGGGTACTCGCCCGGAGTCCGCCCTTCGAGCCGGCGGGGGTATCGGATCGACCGCCTCGCCGCCGATGTGCTGGCCCTGGCCGATGCTGCCGGCGCCGCAGCGTGCACGTCGTGGGGCACGACCTGGGTGCCGCGGTGGCCTGGGACCTGGCGATGTGGCACCCGGAGCGCCTGTTCAGCATGACGTCGCTGGCCACCCCACATCCGAAGGCCTTCCTGCGCTCCCTCGCCTCGACCGCCCAGCCCCTCAAGTCGTGGTACATGGCCTTCTTCCAGCTGCCCTGGCTGCCGGAGCTGGCGCTCGCCGGGCCCGGGCGGTGGCAGTTCCGCCGGTCACTGCGACGGTCGGGCCTGGGCGACACCCATATCGACCGCTACCTGTCCGCGCTCGAGGCGCTCGAGTCGGGGGAGCTCGACGCCCGCCCGCCGGGCCATCCTCCATGCCGCCGTCCACGGCTGGCTCGAGGGGCACCTGGAGGGCGAGGAGTGCGCCCAGGAATGCTTCCGGGACCCCCGGTGGTACGACATGAGCCCGAAGTAGGTGACCTGATACGGGCGGTTTGTGCGCCGCGGTGCCGTACGGGCATTGCGCGGCCTTCCGCAGGGAAAGGCTCCTCACTAAGCCAATCCTCCCGCACTGACCCTTTGATGTGGGGGGCGTGTGGTGAGTCCTGTTCTTCGGCGGATGTCCGGTCGCACCGGTCGGCGGCGTCTGTCCGTTCTTGTGGCGGCGTCGTTGGTGGCCGGCCTGACGGCCGTGGTGGGCCCGGCGGCGCCGGTCGGCGCGGCCACCCTGAGCTTCAGCCCGAAGGCCGACGCCCAGGTGTCGGCGGCGAGCCCGTCCACCAACTACGGACGGGCCAAGACCCTGGGCGTGGGCACGACCCCCCAGGTCGAGAGCTACCTGCGTTTCGATGTGCGTAACGTGACCGAGTCCGTCAGCCAGGCCCGGCTGCGGGTGTTCGTGGCCAACGGCGGGGGCACGGTCGAAGGTCCCGCGGTCCACACCGTGTCCGGTAAGTGGGCGGAGAACAAGGTGACGTGGGCCTCCCGGCCGGCGCGCACGAGCACCGTGCCGCTGTTCGATGCCGGATCGCTGACCGCCGGCACCTGGGTCGAATTCGACGTCACCGCGGCCGTGGCCGGCAACGGCACCGTCGCCTTCGGGCTGGTGGGCACGTCGAGCGACGCCGCCACGTTCGCCTCCCGGGAGGAGAAGAAGGCCAAGCCGGTCCTCATCGTCGCGACCGCCCCCGCCCCGGACACCACCCCGCCGGACACCACGATCCCTGCCTCGTCCGGGCCGTCGGGGACGACCACGAGCACCGGGGCCAGCTTCGCCTTCTCCGCCAACGAGACCGGTGCCCGCTTCGAGTGCCTCCTGGACACGGCCGCCTTCGCCGCCTGCACCAGTCCGAAGGCCTACTCGGGCCTCGCCCTCGGCGACCACACCTTCGCGGTGCGGGCCATCGACGTCGCCGGCAACGTCGACGCCTCCCCGGCGACCCGCACCTGGCGGATCGTGGAGGCGGGCGCGATCCGGAACGCGCTGCTGGCGCCGGCCACCGGTGCCTGGTGGGGCGCACACCACAAGATCTCCGCCAGCCTCTCCGACGACGGCAAGAAGCAGGCGCTCACCGACTTCGAAGCGCTGGTCGGCCGCAAGCTGGGCATCGACATGTACTACGAGCCCTGGGGCAACAGCTTCCCGACCTTCCGGGAGAGCTGGGACATGGCCAACGGCCGGATCCCGATGATCTCGTGGGGCAAGACCGAAACGACGGACATCACCAAAGGGATGCACGACGCCTACATCCGGGACCGGGCCAACGCCATCGAGGCGCTCGGCCAGCCCGTGTTCATCCGCTGGTTCTGGGAGATGGACGGCACCCGCAACGCCGACGTGGCCGTCTCGCCGGCCGCGTACATCGCCGCCTGGAAGTACCTGCGGTCCATGTTCGCGGCCGAGGGTGCCACCAACGTGGCCTGGGTCTGGTGCCCCAACGCCTCCGGCTTCGAGGACGGTTCCGCCCAGTCGTTCTACCCCGGCGACGACCACGTCGACTGGGTCTGCGCCGACGGGTACAACTGGTATCCCTCCGACAACCGGGCCTACCAGGGCTTCGAGGAGAAGTTCCAGGCCTTCCACGACTTCGCCGTGGCCCACAACAAGCCCGCCGTGGCCGGCGAGTACGGGTCGCAGGAGATGGAGCCGGGCCGGCGGGCACAGTGGCTGCGGGACGCCGCCGACGCCGTCCGGCACCGCCTGACCAACATGCTGGCCGTCGTCTACTTCCACTCGTACTCCTCGGACTACGACTGGCAGTTCTACGACGAGCCCGACGCCCTCGACGCCTTCGCCGACATGGGAGCGCTGCCCTACTTCAATCCCTGAGGCGGCGAACCACCCGTGCCAGGCGAGCATTTCACATCTGCTGGGCCCCGCACATAGCCGCGAACCTCCGGCGCGATCGCGAGATCCTCTCGTCGGACAGTTAGCGCGATAGTCGATGCCGCCATGGACATGGGGCAGAGCGACGCGCCGACCGACCGCGAGCAATCAGCGCACCGCCTCGATCGGGGCTTCTGGGACGAGCGCTGGTCCAAGGTGCTTCGTGAGCACGCGACACAGGTCGCACAGCGGCCCCCGAACGCGTACCTGACGGCAACGGTCGGCAGCCTCGCCCCGGGCCGTGCCCTCGACGCGGGCTGTGGCCACGGGTCAGAGGCCCGGCTGGCGGCGCGCGGAGCCAACCTGGCTGCTGACCGGCGACGATCGGCTCCTGGCGCTGGGGGTCAACGTGTCCACGCAAATCCTCACTCCCAGGGCGTTCCTCGATCAGCTCGAGGCAACCGAGTCGTAGGGGAGTGCAATCAGCTGGCTGCAGCCTCGTCTGGAGCGGCCGGCTCAGTCCGGCGCAACGCCACGGAGTCGGCCAGCAGCTCGTGGTCGGGGCGATCGTCCCGGTAGGGAGCGCGCAGCGAGCCCAGGACCTCCTCGGTGGTGCGGGTCCGCAGCCACGCTTCAAAGCGTTCCGGGTCGACAAGCCACTGTCTGGTGCCCGCTGGCCGGTAGGCCGGTAGCACCCCGGTGCGACACCACAGCCGCACCGCCTGCTCCGAGACGCCGAGCTGCGCCGCCACAGCGCCCACCTTCAGGTAGCTCAACGAACCATCCTCTCGGCCGAGACCTCGACAACAACGAGAATAGCGAAAATAGCGAACGAAGGTAAGACGGGCGACCGCCGTTGGTGAGTTCCTTGAAGGCGTCTCGGAGTTGGTCGACGTCGTCCGCTCCGGCCGGCGGGCCGGTGTCGTCGCAGCACGGCGGCTTGTCGCTGGTGGCCGGCGGCGGGTCCGCCCGGCACCGGATCCAGCGGGCCCAGCGCCATCCAGTCCCGCACCGTCCGCTCGGAGAGGCCGAGCAGGCCGGCGGCGACCGACACCCGAACGCCCGGCAGACCCTCTTCGCGCCGTTGCCGCATGAGCGTCAACCGACGGCGCAGCTGCGGGCTCACCGTGACGTCACGCGTGGCCACGTCCAGGTCGATCAGGTCAAGAACGGCGGAGTCACTGACGCGAGCCGAAGCCGAACGTGACGCCTGGCTCGCCCAGCACCCCGGAGCCGACGCTTCCCACCGTCGCCGAGCCAGACCTGGGGATCGATCTCGGCCTCTGACGAGCAGGGAGGGCGGTTCCTCGATCAGCTCGAAGCAACCGGGTTGTAGGGGCTCCCGGCAGTGAACCTGAAGGAGTCAGTCCCCGGCAGCCAGATGAACATCGAGCTGTATGAGCTCGACCGCGCCGTCGGGAGCGAGTTGACCGACGACCGCGAATCGGGGCACGAGCATGCCCTGCGAGATGAGTATCCGGTAGTCGTGCCGGCCCGGGATCAGCTCGGGCAACTCGTCGAAGCGGGTCGCGAACGTCTCGACGACCCGTAGCAGCTCGAATACCTCGAAGTCGTTCGCCGATGGCTCGCCGTTTGGCCCTCGCTCTGACGGGAACCGCCGGTCAACGTCTTCGAAGAAGTTGGCTGTGGCGCGGACAGTCCGCCGCGCTTCGCTCACTGCTTGCGGGTCTCGGTGTCCGCGATGCGGCGGCGGGTGCGGCCCCGAACTCGCTCGAGGAACGCTTCCGGCACCTGGGCGGGGTCGGTGATGAGGCTCGACTCGAAGAGCGCGTCCTGCTCGGCGGGGGTCATCGCTTCGAGTTCCTCAGCCGTCCAGACCTTGTCAGCTTCGGACATGCCCCCAGGGTAGGCCGTGCGGCCGGGGAGAGGTTCCGAGTTTCTCGCCTCTGTCAGAAGAACTCAACCAAAACGGTGGAGTTTCGTGCCCCCCGCGTGCCCCTTCCAGCGGAAAATCGCGGGAAATCGGGGGTTCTGGCGGTCACTGCCGGTCGATGTGAAAAGCGGCTCTGACCTGCCCCGATAGCCAGAACCGGTGGTGGAGGTGAG
>JBOGFO010000575.1:0-4989 GCA_050743445.1 Acidimicrobiia bacterium | reverse complement strand
GTTGTTGGCCGTGGCCACATCGGGAAAGGTGTCACTGTTGAGATCGCCGACGGCCAATGCGACCGGGTTGGTTCCTGCCCCGGACGCGAAGGTCTCGGCGTCGGAGAAGTCACCGTTACCGTCGTTGAGGAAGACCGTGAAGGAGTTGTTGCCGTTCACGGTCACGAGGTCGATGGCCGAGTCGCCGTTGAGATCACCGGCGGCCATGTCGAGCGGGTTGTTTCCGTTCGGCGCCGCGTCGGCATCGAAGAGGTAGTGGACGGGTGGGGCGAAGCCGAAGGGCAGCGCCGCCTGGGAGGGTGCGACCGCGGCCACCAGGCCGGTGATCGCTGCCAGGCTGAGGAGAAGTCCGCTTCTCCTCAGGCCGCGAGGCGAGTGAATGCGGTGGAACATGGTGAAGAAGGCCCCCTTGTTAGAATCACGCAGAGCGCGTACAGGCAGCCAGATTCACCACTTAACGTGAGATACCCTCCTCGGGTTCCGGAGAATGGGGGTTTGTTCCCGCTCGGTCCCGACGTCCGGTTTGAGAGGCTTCGCGCCCTACGGGTCGCCGGCCCTCCGGATTAGGTCGTGGAACCGGCGGAGGCCGCCCGGCGCAGGCGATCGGCCACCGCCGTCCCGACGCCCATCTCGGGCGGGGGCACGGCCAGCAGCACCTCCAGGCCGCGCCGGTCGGCTTCCCGGAGCCGCTGGTAGAGGCACTGGGCGTAGGCCACCGCACCCCCGGCGGGGGGCAGCGCCTCGACACCACCGGGCAGGCCGATCATCCGGCCGGGGGCGAGGACACCGACCCGCAGGCCGAGGGCCACCAGCTCTTCGGCCCGGACCGATACCGCCTCGAGCGGGAGCACCTCCACACGGGCGCTGGGGGCGTAGTGCGACGGGAGCATTCCGGGGGCACGGACCATTCCGTCAACGGCCATATCGAGCTTGTACCCCAGGACCCCCTCCAATGACTCCGCTGGCACCCCTCCGGGACGAAGTATCCGGGGGTGGGGCCCCGAGCAGTCGACGATGGTGGACTCGACACCGACGGGGCAGGGCCCACCGTCGAGGATGAGATCGACGACCGACCCCAGGTCGAGGCGGACGTGCTCGGCCCGGGTCGGGCTCACCCGGCCGAACCGGTTGGCCGACGGCGCCGCCACCCCGCCGCCGAAGGCCCCCAGCAGCTCGAGGGCCAGGGGCTGCGCCGGCACCCGGAGGCCGACGGTGGGCAGGCCGCCGGTGACGGCGTCGGGCACGATGTCGGCCCGGGGCAGCACCAGGGTGAGCGGCCCGGGCCAGAAGGCGTCGGCCAGGGCAGCGGCGAAGTCGGGCACCTCGGCAGCCCACTCCTTGGCCGCCGCCGACTCGGCCAGGTGCACGATCACGGGGTGGGACGGGGGACGCCCCTTGGCGGTGAAGATGCGCCCCACCGCCTCGGGGTTGGAGGCGTCGGCCCCCAGCCCGTAGACGGTCTCGGTGGGGAAGGCGACGAGGCCCCCCGACCGGAGGACATCCACCGCCGCGGAGATTTCACCCGCTGGACCCATCAGGGCAGCCTAGAAGTAGATGAGATGGCGGGCCCGTTCGACCACCACGTCGATGTCCTCGGTCCACGCCCCGGTGGAGAGGTACTTCCAGCCCCCGTCGGGCAGCATGACCACCAGGGTGCCCGTCTCCATCTCCTCCGCCGTCTTGACCGCCCCGGCCAGCACGGCACCCGAGGACAGGCCGGCGAAGATGCCGCACTCCTCCACCAGTCGCCGGGCCCAGACGATGGAGTCCCGGGCCCGGATGATGAGGCGCCGGTCGAGCACGTCGGGGTCGAAGATCGGGGGGATGTACCCCTCGTTCATGGACCGCAGGCCCTGGAACAGCTCTCCGGCGGGGGGCTCGACGGCGACGATCCTGACCGCCGGGTTGCGCTCCTTCAGGTAGCGGCCCACTCCCATGAGGGTCCCGGTGGTGCCGAGCCCGGCCACGAACACGTCGACCTCGGGGCAGTCGGCCCAGATCTCGGGCCCGGTACCCCGGTAGTGGGCCTCGGGGTTGGCGGGGTTGCCGTACTGGTAGAGCAGGACGACCCCGCCCTCCTTGTCGATCTCCTCCGCCACCCGGATGGCGCCGTTGGACCCCTCCTCGGCGGGCGAGGAGACCACCTCGGCGCCGAAGATCTCGAGCAGCTGGCGGCGTTCGGGGGACACGTTCTCGGGCAGGACGACCTTGAGCCGGTAGCCCTTCACGCGGCATACGAGCGCCAGGCCGATGCCGGTGTTGCCCGACGACGGCTCGAGGACGGTGTCGCCCGGCTGCAGGCGGCCATCCCGTTCGGCCGCTTCCACCATGGCCAGGGCGATCCGGTCCTTGACCGAACCGCCGGGGTTCAGCCCTTCGAGCTTGGCGAAGATGCGGACGCCCGGATGGGGCGCGAGCTGGTGGATCCCGACCAGGGGTGTGCCGCCGATGAGGTCGAGGATGCTGTCGACGCGCATGGGCGGCCAGACCGGGGTTTCGGTCTACCCGCCGGCGACGGCAGGAATGATGGAGACGACGTCGCTCTCGGTCAGCGGGGTCTCGAGGCGAGACAGGTACCGGATGTCGTCGTCGTTGCGGTAGACGTTCACGAAGCGGTGGAGGTCGCCACCCTCGCTGATCAGGTGGTCCTTGAGCGACGGGTACTGCTGCACGAGGCCGTCGAAGATCTCGCCCACGGTGGTTCCGGACGCCTTCAGCGAGGAGACCCCGCCGACGTGGGGACGAAGGATGGTCGGCATTCGCACTTCTACGGTCATCTCAGGAAACCTCCGGGCGCAGGGCCAGCCGCTTAATTCTGACACAGGTGGTCACATTTCGAGAACGGCTGCGACCTCGGAGATGTTCCCGTCCTGGATACGAAATCCCCGGAGGACCGGATCTCCGTCCTTCAGGCTGACGATCACATAGAGCCAGGACGGGTCGGCGGCCTGGCGCACGTCGGTGGGTGACGGCCACGCCTCGGTGTGGGTGTGGGAGTGGTACACCCCCACGATCTCAAGGCCCCGGGACTCGGCGTCGCGCATGGCGGCCAGCAGGTCCCGGGGGGCCACGGTGTAGGTGCGGGCGGAGGCATCGGCGTTGGCGCACGGGTAGACCACGTCCACCCGGCCCTCGGGGATGGTGGTGCCGGCCCGGAGGCGCCCTGCCAGCATCCCGCACGCCTCGTCGGGCAGGCCGTCGTAGCAGTGGGCGAGGATCGTCTCGTAGCCGGCTTCGGTCAGGCGCAGGGTCGGCTCGGCGAACATGGCGGCCGGTGTCAGCGACCCGGAGCGTCTTGGATCGCCCGCCAGACCCGTTCGGGGGTGGCGGGCATGTCGATGTGGCGGACCCCGAGGTGGGCGAGGGCGTCGACCACCGCGCTCTGCACGGCGGGGGTCGATCCGATGGTCCCCGATTCTCCGATCCCCTTGGCGCCCAGGGGGTTGTGCGGGCTGGGGGTCTCGGTGTGGGCGGTCTCGAAGCTGGGCAGCTCGGCGGCCGAGGGAATGAGGTAGTCGGCCAGGGTCGAGGTGAGGGGCATGCCGTCCTCGTCGTAGGCGACCTCCTCGAAGAGGGCCTGGGCGATCCCCTGGGCGAGGCCGCCGTGAACCTGGCCGGTGACCAGGACGGGGTTGAGGATCCGCCCGCAGTCGTCGACGGCCACGACCCGCCGGAGCGACACCGCCCCCGTCTCGGTGTCGACGTCGACCACGGCCACGTGCGCCCCGAAGGGATAGGTGTTGTCGTACTGGCCCCACTTCTCCGTGGCGGCCAGCGCCTCGCCGTTGGACTGGGCCAGCTCGGCCCACGACAGCGCCTGGGCCGGAGAACCGGCGACCCCGACGCGGCCGTCCTCGGTGAGGACGATGTCGCCGGCCGAGGCTTCGAGGAGCTCGGCCGCTCGCTCCTTGGCCCGCTCCAGGACCACCTCGGCCGAGCGCAGCACCGAGCTGCCGCCGAACTGGAGGGAGCGGGAGCCGAAGGTGCCGCCGCTCTCGGGGACCGCGGCGGTGTCGGAGTGCAGGACCTTTACCGACTCCATGGGCACCCCGAGGGTGGCGGAGACGATCTGGGCGAAGGCGGTCTCGTGGCCCTGGCCGTTCGGGACGGTCCCGGCGAGGACGGTCACGGTTCCGTCCGCGCCCACTTGCACCGAGGCGTACTCGGGGGTGGGGACGGCGCCCGTGACCTCGACGTAGGCGCTGACGCCGATGCCGAGAGCCACCGGGTCACCGGCCGCCCGCCGCGCGGCCTGCTCGTCCCGCAGCGCGTCGTAGCCGGCCAGGCGCAGGGCGGTGTCGAGCGCCGTGCCGTAGTCGCCCGAGTCGTAGACGGCGCCGGTGGCGGTGGCGTGGGGGAAGGCGTCGGGGGGGATGAGGTTGCGCCGGCGGACCTCCACCGGGTCGATCCCCAGCTCCACCGCCACCAGGTCCATGGCCCGCTCCACGAAGGCGGTGGCCTCGGGACGCCCCGCACCCCGGTAGGCGGCGACGGGCGTGGTGTTGGTGGTCACCCCCGTGGCCTTGAAGTCGACCTTGGGGATCCGGTAGACGCCGCACGCCATGCGGTGGGTGAACATGGGCAGGATGGCCGCCATCATCGGGTAGGCGCCGCAGTCGGCGATGACCTCGACCTTGAGTCCGACGATGGTGCCGTCGGAGCGGGCGCCGATCTGGAGGTCGTGGAACTGGCCCCGCCCGTGGGTCATGAGCATCATCGACTCGGAGCGGGTCTCCACGTACCGGACCGCCCGGCCGAGACGCAGGGCCAGGGCGGCGAGGACGACGTGCTCGGAGGAAAGGCCGATCTTGGCTCCGAAGCCGCCCCCCACCGCCGGGCAGGCCACCCGCACCCGCTCCGGGGGAAGGTCCAGGATCTGAGCCAGGGCGTCGCGCACGGCGGCCGGATGCTGGTTGCTGACCCAGACGGTGATCCCCGGGTTCCCGTCGTCGCCGTCGGGAATGGCGACGACCCCGTTCACCTCCAGGG
>JBOGFO010000574.1:0-4484 GCA_050743445.1 Acidimicrobiia bacterium | reverse complement strand
GTCGTGGAGGAACCGCCCCGCCGTGGGCTTGGTGATCCCCGTCACCACGTTGAACAGCGTGGTCTTGCCCGCCCCGTTGGGCCCGATCAGGCCGAAGATCTCCCCCGCCTTCACGGCGAAGGACACGTTGTCGATGGCGGTGACGCCGCCGAAGCGCCGGGTGAGGCCCTGGACCTCGAGGACGGGAGCGGTGGCGGTCATGACGAGGCGACGCCCTCGGGTTCGAGCTGGGATGGCGGCTTCCGGCGGCGGAAGTCCCGGCGCTTGATCCGGTCGAGCAGCTCGGGGGTGATGAACCCCTGGGGGAAGAAGACGCAGGACAGGGCGAGCAGCACGCCGTAGATGATGAGCCGGCCGTCCCGCAGGAACTGCCCCGCCCAGTCGGGGAGGAACGGCGAGTTGGCCCGCTCCCGGAGCCACTCGGGCAGGTAGGTGAGGGCCATGCCGCCGGCGATGGGGCCCCAGAAGGTGCGGGACCCGCCGATGAGCACGAACGACAGGTAGACGATGGAGGCGTCGAACGTGCCCTGGCGGGCGTTCCAGCTGTTGATGAGGTGGGCGGAGACGACGCCGGCCAGGCCGGCCAGCACCCCGCCGATGACGAAGGCCCGCACCTTGGCCCGGGTGGTGTCGATCCCCATGGCCGCGGCGGCCAGCTCGTCCTCCCGGATGGCGGCGAAGGCCCGGCCGGGGCGGACCCGCTCGAGCCGCCAGGTGAACAGGGCCGAGGCGACGAGGAGCGGGAGGGCCAGCCACAGGTAGGAGAGCTTGGTGCCGAAGGGCTGGGGGATCTGGAAGATGCCGATGGCCCTGCCCGTGATCTCCAGGTTGAGGGTGACGACCCGGAGGATCTCGACGAAGGCGATGGTGGCCAGGGCCAGGTAGATCCCCGACAGGCGCAGGGCCGACAGCCCCACCACCACGGCCAGCACGCCGCAGAGCACGGCGGCGATGAGCATCTCGAACAGGACCAGGGTCACCGGGTAGCTCCCCTCGGTGGCGAAGGTCCGGGTCGAGAGGATGGCGGCCACGTAGCCGCCCAGGGCGTAGAAGCCGGGGCTGGCCAGGGAGAGCTGGCCGGCCATGAGGGGCAGGTAGAGCGACAGCCCGAGCACCGCACCGAGCACCATCGTGACGATGAGCGAGCCGTAGGAGTTGAGGTACTCGATCATCCGGGGCCCGTCAGACCTTCTGCACCTGGGACCGGCCGAGGAGACCCTGGGGACGGATGAGGAGCATGACCAGCAGGACGACGAAGGCCACGGCTTCCCGGTAGGCGACCAGGTCGTCGGGCACGAACGCCTCGGCCACGCCGATGACGAGGCCGCCCACCACCGCCCCGGGGATGTCGCCCAGGCCGCCCAGCACGATGACGGCCAGGCCCTTCAACCCGAAGGCGATGCCGAAGCTGGGGCCGGCGATGCCGACCGACATGGCGATGAGGGTGCCGGCCAGGCCGCCGAGCACCCCGGAGATGAAGAACGACAGGCGCACCAGGCGGTCGGTGTCGATCCCGAGCAGCCGGGCGGTGTCGGCGTCCTCGGCCACCGCCCGCAGGCCCTTGCCGATCCGGGTCCGGTTGATGAGGACGGTGAGGGCCACCACGATCACCATGGACACGGCGAAGATCACGACCTGGACGGTGCGGATGGCGGCGGGCCCGATCACCACCCGGCCCGGGAGGTCGCCCAGGGGGTCCTGGTAGGAGTAGTTCTCCGCCCCGAAGAGGTACTGGACGATGTTGACCATGGCGATGGCCACGCCGAGCGACGACACCAGGGTGAGCAGCGGGTCCGAACCCCGCTTGCGCAGCGGCCGGAACGCCACCTGCTCGACGATGATGCCGAGCAGGCCCGCCCCCAGCGCCCCGCCCAGCAACGCCAGCCAGAAGGGCAGCTCGAAGGGCAGGGCCGAGTTCTTGAGCAGCCCGTTGAACCCGAAGCGCGCCCCGGTGAGGGCGTAGGTCATGTACGCCCCCACCGTGAAGATGGCGGCGTGGGCGAAGTTGATGACCCGCAGGATGGAGAAGACGAGCGTGTACCCCAGGGCGAAGATGGCGTAGACGCTGCCGATGGCCAGCCCGTTCAGCAGCTTCTGGAGAAAATCTCGCACCTCAGCGCGGCATCAGCGGACGAAGGTGAATTCGCCGCTCTTGCCGTCGGCTTCCATCTTGATCTGGGCCACGTAGAACTTGTCCTGGATGATCTCGCCCTCCGGGTCGAAGGCGATCGGCCCGAGCGGCGTCTCGTACTTGCCCGCCAGCACCGCCGTGTTGAGCTCGGTGCGCAGGGTCTTGAGGTCCATGTCCTTGATCGGCTTGCTCTTGTCGAGGGTGCTGAGGGCCTCGACGAAGACCTGGACGGCGGTGAAGGTCTGGGCGGAGAACTGGGGCGGCTGCTTCTTCTGCTCGGCCGTGTAGGCCTCGAGGAACTCCTTGTTGACGGCGTTGTCGAAGGCCGGGCTGTAGGCCTGGGCGATGAGCACGCCGTCGCACTCGGCGCCGCACACCGGAAAGACGTTGGTGGTGTTGAGGCCGTTCCCGCCGATGATGAGGCCCTCATAGCCCAGCTCCCGGAGCTGCTTCACCAGGTTGCCGCCGTCGGCGGCGAGGCCGGAGACGATGATCAGCTCCGGCTTGCGGCCCAGCATGGCGTTGGCCTGGGCGGTGAAGTCGGTGTCACTCGTCTGGAAGGTCTGCACCGTGGCCAGGTTGAGGCCCTTGGCCTTCACGGTCTCCTGGAAGGTGCCCGTCTCCGAGGCGGAGAAGGCGTCGTTCTGGGCGTAGGCCACCGCCACCGTCTTGATGTCGGGGTTCATGGACAGGGCCTGCTCGACAGCCAGGGGGGCGACCACGGCCACCGGGGCGGAGACCCGGGCGATGTAGTCGCCCAGCTGGGGGATGCCCTTGGCCGTGTTCGAGGGGGCGAGCACGGGGACGCCGGCCCGCTCGGCCTCGGGGTCGGCGGCGTTGGCCTGCTGGGAGAGGGTGGGGCCGACGATGCCGACCACGCCCTTGCCGATGAGGGCGTTGAAGGCGTTGATGGCGCCGTTCTCGTCGCCGCCGGTGTCCTCGAAGATGAGCTGGATGGGCCGGCCGTTCACGCCTTCCTTGCAGTTGAAGAAGTTCTCGGCGATCTTGGCGCCGATCACCTCTTCCTGGCCGAGGAGGGCCACCGGGGAGGTCTGGGCCACGCCGATGCCGATCAGCACCGGCTCGCCGGGGAGCTTCTCGCACGTGGCCTCGACCTCTTCGCCGCCGGCCGGCTCGTCGGCGGCGTCGTCCTCCGAGCCCGCCCCGCAGGCGGTCAGCAGCAGGTAGCTCCCGACCAGCGCCACGAGCAGTCGTGCGCGGCGTCCCATGGCTCCCCCTTGTCGGCGTAGGTGATGGCGCCGTTCACGCTACTTGGCACCGCCACCACGCGTCAGCCGGGAGCGACGAACGGCGCCTACCAGGCGACGAGGGTCACATCGCCCGGACGCAGCACGGTGGTGAACCCGCCTCCGCTGCGCCGGAGCACCTCCCCGCCGTCGGTCACGAAGAGCTGGTGGCGCCCCGAGCGGTCGTAGACCGAGCCGGTGGCGGTGAAGGGCAGCTCGAGCGTGCCCAGGACGTGGCCGGTCTTCGGGTCCCGGACCGAGAACCGGGTGCCCCCGTCGGCCTCGGGGAGCGTCTCGAGCACCCCGAGGAGCCCGTCGTAGGCCCGGTAGCCGGTCAGGTGCAGGCTCATGCGCGGCTCGTCGGCCACCTCCCGGCTGTCGTCCAGGCTGCGGGCATCGGCGTCGACGACCCGGATGCGGGTGGCGTTCTCGGAATCGCTGGCCCCGAAGGTGCGGGACTCGAAGGCCAGGGCCGTGTTGTCGACCCAGGAGATCGGGCCCGGGTACTCGTCGTTGTCCTCGCCCTGCTCGAGGGTGCGGACGGTGCCCGTCTCCAGGTCCTGGATGGCGATCGTCTGGATGGAACCGTTCTGCCAGGCCACGTACCGGCCGTCGGGGCTCACCCGGGGGTGGGCGCCGTTGGCGATGAACTCGGGCTCGCCGCCGTCCGTGCTGATCCGGTAGACGTTGCCCGGCGCCGGCTCCGGACCGGTGCTGTAGTAGACGGTCCGCCCGTCGGGGGTGACGGTGAGCCCGTCGATGTAGGGCCAGAAGTTCCGGTCCTCCTCCGTGCCGTTCTCGGGGAAGTCGCCGAGGTCGACCAGGGTGCGGCGGACCTGCCCGGTGGCCGTCTCCACCATGACCAGCTCGGTGGCGTGGTCCCGCACGGCCAGGAAGGTCTCGGGGAGCGGAACCGAGGCGGGCGCCGTGGTCGCGGTCGTGTCCGGTCCGTCTCCGGGGACCGGGGTCTCCGACGCCGGGGGCTGGGTGACGACCTGCTGGCCGCCTTCGCCGCCGGTGAGGGTGACGATGCCGATCATCCCGGCGATGACGGCACTCGCCGCCGTCAGCGCCGGCACCAGCACCCGCCGGCGGCGGTGGTCGCC
>JBOGFO010000573.1:0-6007 GCA_050743445.1 Acidimicrobiia bacterium | reverse complement strand
GTCGTGCACGATGCAGCGCTGCACGAAGGCGTCGCGCTTCACCACCACGTCGGAGCCCAGCACGGTGTACTCGCCGATCTGCGCCCCGGACTCGACGCGGCAGTTCACCCCGATGATGGCGGGGCCGACGACGTGGGCTCCGGGGTCGACGTCGGCGCCCTCCCCCAGCCAGACCCCCTCCCCCACCGCGAAGCCGGGGACATCGACGGTGACCCGCGAGTCGAGGATGTCCTCGTGGGCCCGGTGGTAGGCCTCCACCGTGCCCACGTCCTCCCAGTAGCCGTCGACGACCAGCCCCATCAGGAGGCGGCCGTGCTCGAGAGCGGCGGGGAAGACCTCCTCGGAGAAATCGACCGGCCGGCCGGGCTCGATGAGCTCGAAGATCTCGGGCTCGAGGACGTAGATGCCGGTGTTGATGGTGTCCGAGAACACCTGGCCCCAGGTGGGCTTCTCCAGGAACCGCTCGATCGAGCCGTCCTCGCGGGTGATCACGATCCCGAAATCGACGGGGTTCTCCACCCGCTTGAGCGCGATGGTGGCCAGCGCTCCGGAGGCCCGGTGGGCCTTGATGACCTCCGACAGGTCGATGTCGGAGAGGACGTCACCGGAGATGACCATGAAGGTGTCGTCCAGCTCGGCGGCCGCGTTCCGGACCGAGCCGGCCGTGCCGAGCGGGGTCTCCTCGGTGGCGTAGCGCATCCGGATCCCGAGCTCGGAGCCGTCGCCGAAGAAGTTGCGGATGTGGCTGGCCAGGTAGGCGACGGTGACAACGACGTCGTCGAAGCCGTGCTGGGCCAGGCGGCGCAGCACGTGCTCCATCAGCGGCTGGTTGGCCATGGGCATCATCGGCTTCGGCAGGTTGGAGGTGAGCGGCCGGAGCCGGGTGCCCTCACCGCCCGCCATGACCACGGCCTTCATGCGAACAACACCCCCGCCCCCGTTCTGACAGGCATGACGGTCACGACAGGCGCCCCTGGAGGCGTGCGGCCCGGCCGTCGGCCAGGGCCTGGCGGGCCAGGGGGATGTAGGCGAAGGCGGCGTACCACAGGGCGCCCAGGCCGAAGATGGCGAAGGCCCAGGCGGCCAGCTCGGCGGGCCGGCCCCACGGGCCGTGGTCGCCCATCATGAAGAGCGGGAGCGAGAACATCAGTGAGAGTGTTCCCGCCTTGCCCGCCCACTGCACATCCATTCTCCGGGCGCCGGCGGCGGCCAGGGCGAGCACCCCGACGGAGACGAGAACCTCCCGCACCAGCAGCAGGACGCCCACCGGGGTGGGCACGCTCCCGTCGATGAGCAGCGAGACGATGACGGTGCCGAGCAGGATCCGGTCGGCGGTGGGGTCGAGGACCTTCCCCAGCTCACTGACCTGGTTGAGCCGGCGGGCCAGGTAGCCGTCGACCCAGTCGGTGGCGCCCAGGACGGCCAGGAGCCAGGCCGCCGCCGTGCGGTCGTCCCGCCCGAAGAGGAGCCAACAGAACAGGGGCACGCACAGCAAGCGGGCCAGGGTGACCACGTTGGGTACCGTGAGCACGCGGGAAGGAACACGCTCCGGGGCGGCCATGCGGGGGGAAGTGTACGCCCCTTGCCGCCCGGCACGGCCTCGGCCACCATGCGGACATGGCCGAAGAACTCGACGTGGACGCCATGATCGCCCGCTTCCGGGAGCGGGCGCAGGCCGTCCGCAACCGTCCGCTCCCGCCCGTCGCCGGCCCCGAGAAGAAGCGGTTCATGGAACGGGCCCAGATCGACTTCCAGGACTTCGCCATCGTGGGCGACGCCACCGGCACCATCGAGGACGGCGTCCTCACGCTGCGGGTGGACCTGCGCGCTCCGGAGGCGGAAGGGGCCTGAGCGGCTCAACCGGTCGGTTCGAGCACATCCTCGGCGGGAGGCTCGGCCTCGGGGTCCCCGACCCGCCACATGGCGGCGTAGAGGGCGCCCTGGGCGAGGAGCTCGGCGTGGGTGCCCTCCTCGGCGATCCGCCCCCGGTCGAGCACCACGATGCGGTCGGCGCGGGCCGCCGTAGCCAGGCGGTGGGCCACGATCACCGTGGTCCGGCCCCGCGACAGCGTCCCCATGGCCGACTGCACCCTCGCCTCGGTGGCCAGGTCGAGGTTCGAGGTGGCCTCGTCGAGGAGCAGGACGCTGGGATCGACGAGCCGGGCCCGGGCCAGGGCGAGGAGCTGCCGCTGGCCGGCGGAGAGGGACCGGCCCCGCTCCGAGACGTGGGTGGCGTAGCCGTCGGGCAGGGCGGCCACGACGTCATGGGCTCCGACCGCCCGGGCCGCCTCCTCCACCTCGGCGGGGTCGGCGTCCGGGCGGCCGTAGGCGATGTTGTCGAACACGGTGCCCGAGAACAGATGGGCCTCCTGGGGGACGAGCCCGAGATGGGCGCGGTACCCGGCGGCCAGGAGCTCGGTGAGCGGCACCCCGTCGGCCGTCACCCGGCCCTCGGTCGGGTCGTAGAAGCGGGCCAGGAGCTTCACCACCGTCGACTTGCCCGCCCCGGTGCGGCCGACGAGGGCCACCGTCTCTCCCGGCGCGATGGCGAGGTCGACACCGTCGAGCGCCCAGGCGTGCTCGCCGGGATACCGGAACCGCACGCTCTCCAGGCGCAGCGCCCCGGCCAGCGCCGCCGGGGTCGTGGCTCCGGGCCGGTCGGGAACCGAGACGGGGGTGGCCAGGAGCTCGGCCAGCTTGTCGGCCGCCGCCCGGGCCTGCTGGAACACGTCGAAGGTGTGGGAGAGCTGGGTCACCGGCGCGAAGAAGAGGTTCAGGTAGAGCACGAAGGCGATGAGGTCGGCGGGCGTGAGCGATCCGGACCGCACGAGGCCGGCGCCGTAGCCGACGACGACGGCGGTGGCCACCTGGCCGAGCAGCTCGACCGCCGGGAAGTAGGTGGCTGAGAGGCGGTTGCCCTCCAGGCGGGCGTCGAGGTGCTCGCCCGCCACCTGGCGGAACTCCGAGTAGTTGCGGTCCTGGCGGGCGAAGGCCTGGGTCACCCGCACGCCGGAGAGCCCTTCCTGGAGGCTGGCCATCACCCCGGCGACCTTGTCCCGCACCCGGGCGTAGGCGGCATCCGACGTACGCCGGAACCACCAGGTGAGGACGGCCAGCGGAGGCACGACGCTCATGGCCGCGGCCGCCAGGCGCCAGTCGACGATGAAGAGGGCGGCGGCCACTCCGGCTGCGGTCAGCCCGGCCACCACCAGGGTGACGAGGCCCTGCTGGAAGAGCTGGGCCAGCGCCTCGACGTCGCCGGTCATGCGGGTCATGATCCGCCCCGCCTTCTCCCGCTCGTAGAAGTCGAGCCCGAGCCGTCCGAGATGGGCGAACACCTTGAGCCGCAAGGCGTAGAGCAGGCGCTCGGAGAGCCGGCCCGTCCAGCGGGCACCGGCCCACAGGGCCCACCAGTCGACCATGGCCACGAGGGCGAAGGCGGCGCTGGCCATGACCAGCAGCTCGCGGCGGCCGTCCTGGACGCCGCCGGCGAGCCCGGCCCGGACCAGACCGGGGCCGGCCAGGCCGGCGATGGCGTCGAGGGCCACCAGCACGGCACCCAAGGCCAGCGTTCCCCGCCAGGGCCGAACGAACCGGGAGAGCTCGAAGTTGGGATCGGGAGCGGCGGCGGCGCCGGGATCGATCCCCGGCTCATCGGTGGCCGGTGGGAGGGCGGCCACCTGGGCGGCCAGGGACCCGTCGGCCGCCATCGCCTCCATCATCCAGCTGTCCCGGCCCATGCCGCTGCCCCGGGCGCGGCCCTGGCCCCAGACCGCCGGCCGGGGTTCGGCGGGGCCGGGCAGGACCGGGGCGGTGGCTCGGCCCGGTCGGGTCCGGGCGGCCTCGGCCGGTGGGGACGGATCGGCGCCGGTGATGAGCTCCCGGTAGCGGGCGCTGCCCGCCTGGAGCTGGGCCGGCGTCCCGTCGGCCACCACCCGGCCGCCGTCGACGAGCACGACCCGATCCGCCAGGGCGACGGTGGACGGGCGGTGGGCCACGATCACGGTGGTGCGCCCGGCCATGAGCCGCCGCAGGGTGGCGTGGATCCCGGCCTCGACGGTCGGGTCCACCGACGAGGTGGCGTCGTCGAGCACCAGGATCCCCGGGTCGGTGAGCAGGGCCCGGGCCAGGGTGATGCGCTGGCGCTGCCCGCCCGAGAGCGTGAGGCCCCGCTCCCCCACCACCGTGTCGTAGCCGAGCGGGAGCGCATCGATGAACTCGGCCGCTTCGGCCGCCTCGGCCGCCGCCCGGACCTGCTCGTCGCTGGCGTCGGGGCGGCCATAGGCGATGTTGTCGCGTATCGAGGCGGAGAACAGGAAGGCGTCCTCGAAGACGACGCCGATGCTGCGGCGCAGCTCGTCGAGCCGCAGGTCCCGCACGTCGACGCCGTCGATCGAGACCGCCCCGCCGTCCACGTCGTAGAACCGGGGTAGCAGCAGCGCCACCGTGGACTTGCCCGACCCGGACGGGCCGACCAGCGCCACCCGCTCGCCGGGCCGGATGCGGAGGCTGAACCCGTCGAAGAGAGGCTCGGCCCCGGAGTAACCGAACCGCACGCCCTCGAAGACGATCTCCCCCGCCACGTCGCCGACCGGCCGGGCGCCGGGCCGTTCCGTCACCTGGGGGGCGGAGTCGAGCAGCTCGAGGATCCGCACCGCGCCGGCACGCGCCATCTGGCCAGCGGCCATCACCATGGTCAGCATGCGGGCAGGGGCGGCCAGCTGGAGAAGGTAGGAGTTGAAGGCCAGGAAGGTCCCGAGCGAGATGCGCCCCTCGAGGACCAGGTTGCCGCCGAAGAGGAGCAGCGCCGCCAGCCCGAGGTTGGGCAGGGTCTGGATGAAGGGGACGAGGCGAGCCTGGATGGCGATGTTGCGCATACGGGAGGCGAACAGGGCCCGGGCCCGCTCCTCGAGGCGGGCCAGCTCCCGCTCCTCGGCGGCGAAGGCCTTCACCACCCGCACGCCGGTGACGGCCTCCTCGACCACGCCGGCCACCTCCGCCGCCTTCTGCTGGGCATCCCAGGTGGCGGGGAAGACCCGGTCGCGCATGCGGGCCGAGCCGGCCGCCAGCGCCGGGAGGACCACCAGGGTGACAAGGGTGAGCGTGGGGCTGAGCGTGGCCATGACGACGAGCGAGAGGCCGAGCATCACCAGGTTGCCGAACATGAGCGGGAGGAAGGCGAGGAGCATCTGGATGACCCGGACGTCGCTGCCCGCCCGGGACACCGCCTGCCCCGTCTCGAGCCGGTCGTGGGCGGCGAAGTCGAGGCGCTGGAGATGCTCGTAGAGCGCATTGCGCAGGTCGTACTCGACGTCGTAGCTGACCCGGCCGGCGTAGAGGCGCCGGGCGACGGCGGCCACGAAGCGCACCACACCGAGCGCCAGCAACAGGCCGATGGCGACCCCGGAGGCGGCCTCCCCCCGGGTCACGGCGTCGACCACCGCCCGCAGCACCAGCGGCGTGAGCACGGTGGCCCCCATCCCCACCACGGAGCCGACGAACGACAGCGCCAGGTTGCGCCGGTGCCGGCGCAGCAGGGGCCGCAGGCGCCGCAGCCACCCGCCAGCTTCGGGGGGGGCGATCAGGGTGGTGCTCACCCGATCCAGTGTGCCCCACCCCCCTGGGTGCCCGTCAGCGGCGGCCCACGCCCAGAGGTTCGGCGAGCTCGTCGCGGGAGGTCACGCCCAGCTTGGTGAAGGCGCGGTGGAGATGGTTCTCGACCGTGCGCAGCGACACGAACAGCCGGGTGGCGACTTCCCGGTTGGAAAGCCCGGTGGCAGCCAGGAGACCCACCTCCCGCTCCCGGGGAGTGAGGAGGTCGACGTCGGGCATCCGGGCCAGGACCGGCGTCCAGGCGCCCTCGCACCGGGCGGCGAGCACCTTGCCCCGGGCCTCGGCCGCCGCCGCCGGGGCCGAGGAGCCGGCGGCCCGGTGGGCGACGCCCGCTTCGACGGCGGCCTCCGCGGCCAGGAGATCGGCTCCGAGCCGGTCGAAGGCGACGGCCGCG
>JBOGFO010000572.1:0-5696 GCA_050743445.1 Acidimicrobiia bacterium | reverse complement strand
CCGGTACCCGAAAGGGTGTGGGGGTTCGAGTCCCTTCGCTCGCACCGGGAACCGGATTGACTACACTGTAGTCATGGCGCCGCATCCAGTGTCCGTGCGGTTCAGGGATGCCCGGGTGGCCGAACGGCTGCGGGCCGAAGCCGCCGCCCGGGCTGCTCGAGCTCCATGCTCGCGGAGCAGCTGATCGACGAGGGGCTGCGCTCTCGGCGTCATCCGCTGATTGCCTTCCGGGACGGGCCCGGCGGACGCCGGGCGGCACTCGTCGGTGGCCCCGACCTGTGGGAGGTCGTCGGCGGCGTCATCGGCGGCGACGTCCCGGCCGATCATCGTGTCGCCCGGGCGGTCGAGGTGTTCGCGTGGCGGGTGGAGCAGGTCGAGGCGGCCCTGGCCTACTACGCCGAGTTCACCGACGAGATCCTGGCCGAAATCGCGGCCAACGCCGCTGCCGCCGAGGAGGCCGAGACGCTGTGGCGCCGCCAGCAGGATCTCCTCGCCGGCTGAGGTTCCTCCTCGACGCCCACCACTCACCACTGATCGCCCGAGCGCTGGGCAGTGACGGCCACGACGTGGTGGCCGCCGCCACCAACCCCGCATTCGCGCGCCTCGAAGACGACGAACTCCTCCGGGCTGCCAGCCGGGACGACCGTGCGCTCGTAACGGAGAACGCCCGGGCCTTCGACCGCATCGTCCGGGCCTGGGCGGCGTGCGGTGACCACCATATCGGCGTCGTTTTCACCTCGCCCCGGCGGTACCACCGCGGCAGCGCCGCCTACCCCGCGAGCCTCATCAGCGCCCTGGGGGATCTCCTCGCCGACGTGCCCCGGGAGCAGACAGACTGGGTCCGCTGGCTCCCCTGACCGGGGAGCCGCTCACCGCCCCGAATGGCGCAGCCGACAAGCCATCATTGGTCCGGGGACGTCCCGCTGGTCCGGAACACCAGGCCGCCCCCGATCGGGAGGCGCAGCAGATCCCGGAGCGAGGATCCCGGATCCGGGTTTGACGCGATCAACAGCTCGCCACCGTCCGGCACAGCCCAAGGTTAGAACCGGCCCGCATCCGGGCCGACGATGGCACTCGCACCGGCAGGTGGGATCAGGGGTCGTGGCCGGGGTCGAGGTGGCGGACGGCCTGGAAGGTCAGGGGCGGGCGGTCAGCCTCGTGCTCCGCCGCCACGACATCGCCCAGATGGGCTCGGTGGTCGCCGCCGTCGGAGCGGTGGATGATCCGCAGGACGACCCAGCCGTTCGTGCCGGGGATGACCGGCACCCCGCCGGGGCCCGTCCGCCACTCGCACCGGTTGAACTTGTCGGTGTCGTCACCCGTCTCCTCGCCGAAGAGCCGGGCCAGGTCGTGGTTGGAGTCGTTCAGGAAGTGGAGCGCCAGGTGGTCGGCGGACGACGCCACCCGGAACGTGCGGTTCTTCTCCGACAGGCAGACGATCTGTCGGGGCGGGTCGATGCTGGCCTGAGTGGTGAAGCCGATCAGGCATCCGGCCAGCTCGTCCTCCGTGGCCACGGTCACCACGAACATGGGGTAGTCGATCGGACGGATCAGGTGGTGAAAGGCGGTCCGGGCGTCATCGGTGGGGTCCACACCGCCTTGTTACCCATCACCGAGCATCTCCAGCAGCGCGGAGCGGGGCGGCGAGAACACGTCGATGACGACACACGCCTCGTCCCCGGCACAGCATCACCGCGGCGCCGGGCAGGGGCTGGATGTGAACCCCGGGCACCGGCGTGACCGTGGGCTGATCGTCGATGGGGGCGAACCGGCCCACCGCTCCCTCGGCCCGGGGCGTGGCCGCCCCGAAGTAATCGCTCGCGTCCGGCATGCGCCCGATGGTAACGGGCGACCTAAGCGGCGGCTGCGGCCGCCATCCCGACGATCGGCTGATTGAGCTGGATGCTCCCGGTGGACCCGAAGAAGCGGGCGTCTCCGAAGGAGAAGATGCCGCCGTCGGTGGCCACGAGCCAGTAGCCCTGTCCTTTGGGGGTGGCCGCCATCCCGACGACCGGCCGGTTCAGCCCGCTGACCGACCCGAAGTTCCCGGCGTCGCCGAAGGGGTACACGGAGCCGTCGGAGCCGGCGAGCCAATAGCCGGCGCCTGACGGGGTGGCGGCGATACCGACCACGGGCTGCGGTATCCCGTGGGCGGAACCGGCGGGACGGGCGTCGCCGTAGGGGTAGACGGTGCCGTCCGATCCCACCAGCCAGTACCCGCCACCGGTCGGGGTGGCGGCCATCCCCACGATGGATCCATTGAGTCGGGAGCCGCCGGCGGACCCGAAGAAACCGGCGTCGCCATACGCGAAGATCCCGCCGTCGGCGGCCACGAACCAGTAGCCCTTCCCGCTCGGCGTACCAGCCATGCCCACGATGGGCTGGTTGAGTCGGATGCTCCCTGTGGACCCGAAGAAGGGGGCATCCCCGAAGGCGAAGATGCCGCCGTCCCGGGCGACGAGCCAGTATCCGCGGCCGGTGGTCGTGCGGGCCATGCCGACCACCGGTTGATTGAGCCGGACGGCTCCGGTCGATCCGTAGAACTGCGAGTCGGCGTAGGCGAAGATGCCCCCGTCGGAGGCGACGAACCAGTAGCCCTGTCCCTTGGGTTCGTTGTCGATGATGGTGCCGACGCCCTGGGCCCGGCCCAACAGGACGTTCACCGGCCCGTGGAGCGTGACCGTGAACGTCTCGTCGTTCTCACCCACGACATCGCCGCGCACGGCCACGCCGACGGACTTGGCGGTCTCGCCCGGAGCGAAGGAGATCGTGGTGCCGGCCACCTGATAGTCGCTCGTCGACGCGGCGGACCCGTCGCCGGTCACGTACTTGACGCTCACGGCCTTGGGCGCGGGCGACGACAGGGTCACGGGGAAGGTCAGGATCGTGGTCCCCGAGTCGGCTTCGACGCCGGAGGCGTCACCGATGGAGACGGTGGGGTCGGTGGCGGCCGCGGTGAGGAAGGAGCTGGACGCCGTGTTCCAGTGGGTGGCCAGATAGTTGCCCCGGGGCGGGGCGGTGTTGAAGTAGTCGTTGCCCTCGCAGTCGAAGAGGGCTTCCTGATCGGTCGGGCATCGGCTCAACAGGGACAGGACACTGCCGTCCTGGTAGCACATGCGGTCCGAGTCGTCCTGGCAGTGACCGGCCGGTGAGGAGTTGGGGGCGGAGGGCTGCACGCTGCCGAGGCTGTGCATCAGCTCGTGGGCCTCGACCGACTGTCCCCTCGACGCCAGGCCCCAGCACCCGCTGTCGATACGGGCCACCGAGCCCTTGATGCCCCGCACGCCATTGTTGACGTTGTCGGCGTCGGGGACGTCGTCGACGTAGTAGGTGGCGATGCCACACAGGGCGATGGAGTCCATCCACACCAGGTACTTGCGGTCGGGGCGGTTGAGTCCCAGGGCGGTGAACTCGGCCAGGGTGTTGTTGAAGGTGTCGTCGCCCCGGGCGCTGAGGGGGACCCGCTCCACGACCAGGTTGCAGTTGCCGTCGGTCACGAAGCGGATGCGGCGGACGCCTCCCGTCTTGGCCGCGCTGGCCTGGAGGACGGAATCGACATCGCCAGCCCACTTGCGGATGGATCCGACCACCTGGTCGTAGCGGTCGGGCCGGTCGGCGGGCACGGCGTAGATGGCCTGCACCCGGTTGCCGCTCACCCCGTCCCCGTAGCAGCCGATGCCGGGTTCGGCGTTGGCCACCATGCCCCGGGGACCCCCCTTCGGGTCCGGGAACAACAGGCCCTGGGGGTGACCGGCGCCGGCGAGGGGTTGGGGCACCTTCGGGTCCACGCCCTCCGGAGCGGGGTCGGGCCCGTGGGTGCACATCACCTGACCGTCCGGGAGCGGGATGACCTTGAGGCCCGCACAGGCCCCCTCCGGGAGACCTAACGGCCATCCGGTCGCCGGCGGAGAAGCCGTCGACGGCACCGTCACCAGAAGCCCGAGCAGTAACCCCAGGACAGCAACGAGGGGCGCATCTCCCCTGCCCGGCGACTTCCCCATCATCGCCAGCCCGCCATGCTCTTATCAGTAGTCGCGCTTATTCCATCTGGTCAAGTGTTAATCGACGTGAACGAAGACGCCACAATAGGACTCCCAAACTTTTCCAGCCGCTAACGTTAGCTGTCCCTGACCAGCGCCTTTCGTGAGCGGCGGTTCACGTGCGACCCCGCCCACCGGGTCGCGCCCGGCCGGCGGGTCGGACATCAGTTGTACTGATGTTTCAATCACTACCACCGGTTGAGGCTCGCCGCGACAAGCCGACGTCGGCACCACCGAGGGGAGCGGATCGTGGAGTTCCCCATTCCCGCCGGCTGTCGACCGGCGGGGGATGTGTCAGTGGACGGCGATGAGGTCCACGACGAAGACGAGGGTCTCGTTGGGCGCGATGGCGCCGCCCGCGCCACGGCTGCCGTAGCCCAGGGAGGGCGGGATGACGAGCCGGCGCCGGCCCCCGACCTTCATGCCGGCCACCCCCTGGTCCCAGCCGGCGATCACCCGTCCGGCGCCGAGCTGGAACTTGAAGGTGTCACCCCGGTCCCAGGAGGCGTCGAACTGCTGGCGGGTGCTCCAGGCGTTGCCGGCGTAGTGGACCTCGACCGTGGTCCCGGCCGTGGCCTCGGATCCCTCGCCCACCTCGACGTCCTCGACGACCAGCTCCGCCGGAGGGGTCTCGCCCGGCGGCACGTACACGTGTGGCTTCTCCGTTCCCATGGAGCGGCACCCTACCCGCGGGCGGGCGGCCGGCTGTCGGTTCAGCAGGTCCGCACGACGAGGACGGCGCAGGGGGCGTGGTGGGTGACGTGGTTGGGCACGCTGCCCAACAGCCGCCGGGCCCCTTGCATGCCCCGGTTCCCGACCACCAGCAGGTCGGCCCCCACCGCCGCCGCCGTCTGGCACAGGGCGGGACCGGCAGCCTCGGCGGTCACGTGGGTGTGGACCTTGAGGCCGGCGGCGCCGAGCTCCTCGGCCAGGCGGCCCAGATCATCCTCGGCGTCGTGGCGGAGGGCGTCGATCACGTCGGCGGGCAGGGCCGCGGCCCCCACCTCGGGGACGGCGGCCATGGCCAGAGCCGGGGGCTGGCAGGCCCGCACGAGATGGAGCTGGGCCGAGGACAGGTGGGCCAGCCCGACCGCCACCCGCACCGCCTCGGCGGCGGTGCCGGAGCCGTCCGTCCCCACCACGATGCGTTCGAACACGGCCGCCACGCTACGCCCCGGCGGGCCCTCGGGCTAGAGACGGGCGGCTTCGTCCGGCGGGCCGCTCGGGACTCCGGCGGCGGCGATGGCGGCCACCACGTCGGGTGGCAGCTCGAGAGAGCCCACCTCGGTCAGGCGCCACTGGCCGTCGCGCCGGCCCATCACGAAGCGGGCCGGGAAGTCGGGCAGGCCCTCCCCCTGACCCCGGATGAGTGATCCGCTGCGATTGGCGACCCGCTCCGGCGGACGGCCGACCACCGCCTCGACGACGACACTGTCGGGACCGGATCGGGTGGCCACCCGGGCTCCCCGCAGCTCCAACTGGGGGCTGGCCCAGTGCTCGAACCGCTCGGTCAGCTCCGCCAGGCTCTTCCTGTCCTCCTCGGCACAGGGGCATTCCGCCCGGGCGTACTCCCCCACCCGGTCGGGATCGGGCGAGGAGAAGATCTGGTTGCGCAGGGTCAGCAGCTGGGCCAGCACCTGCTCCACCCGGGTGGGG
>JBOGFO010000571.1:0-3017 GCA_050743445.1 Acidimicrobiia bacterium | reverse complement strand
ACCGCATCCGAGCCCTGGTCTACGCCGGCCAGCCAAACTGGGACCTATCCCCGGCCGTGACCCCCCGAAATCCGATGTGCCAGTTGCCGACACGATCAATCGGCCACAATCAATGGAGAGCGCTCATACAACAACGATCAAAATCAGTCACGGTCGGAGCGCTTCACGATCGTAAGGGTAATAACAGCTAACGGGGCTCCGCCCCAGCCCGACGAGTCGGTGTTCGTGGTGTTCTGAGGTGGGTGGTTCGTAGGCTCCGGCCGAGCGGGAGGTGCGGGTCGTTTCCGGCTCGCTTCATGATGTCCGCTCGATGGCGGTGGTTGGCCCTGTCGGGCCCCCGATCGACCGGAGCCTGGGATGACGGTAGCCCGAAGTGTCGCGGATGTCCTGGCCGATCACGTCACCTTGGAGGTGGAGTGCATCGACCGGATGTACCTGAACGTGTACGTCCCGAGATTGCAGTACGTCGGGGGCGTGGTGTCGTTCTTGCGGAAGCATCGAGGGCATCCGATCCCGTCGTCGGCGTTGCTGGAACCGATCAGCCGGGCGTTCGTCGGGGCGCTGCACCGCTTTGCCGACGACCATGACGTGCCGATGATCGAGTTCGCCAAGGGGCAACGGAAGGACGATGTGGCGCATGAGTACCTGGAGCGGGCTGGGGAGTCGGAGGGCGTGCTGTTCATCGGCCGGGTCCAGGAGAAGACCGGGGTGTTCCGCACGGAGAAGCGCCGCAACTCGGTGACGGGGAAGACCTACCCGTGGATCGTGCGGTCCACGGCCGTCGTCAACCAGTTCTACGTCTACGCCGTCGATGACGACTTCGGCCCGTTCTTTCTGAAGTTCTGCAGTTACTTCCCCTACACCGCCAAGCTGTGCATCAACGGCAACGAGTGGGCCAAACGCCAGGCGGCCAAAGCGGGGATCGGGTTCGAGGCGCTCGACAACGGCTTCGCCGCCTGCGATGACCCACGCCGGCTCCAGCGGATCTGTGACCGGCTCGGACCGTGGCACATCGACCGGCTGCTGCGGAAGTGGCTCGCCATCTTGCCCCACCCCTTCACCGGGGCTGACCGTCGGGCGGGCTACCGCTACGACCTCTCCATCCTCCAAGCCGAGTTCTCCCTCACCCAGGTCCTCGACCGGCCCCTCTCGGGGCGGGTGTTCTTCGAGGAGGTCATTCGGGAGAACGTTGATATCGGCCGGCCCGACCGGGTCTCGCTCGTGTTCGACCGCCGGGTCTTCCGGGGCCGGAAACACCAGACCCCGGGGCGGTTCCGGACCCGGATCTTCACCGACGGTGTCATCCCGTCGATCCATATCGAGTTCAAGGCCACCCGGGTCAAGCAGTATCACAAGGAAGGCCGGGCCCTCCGGACGGAAACGACGATCAACAACACCCGTGATTTCGGGATCGGCAAACGACTGAAGAACCTGCCCGCGTTGCGGGAGGTCGGCTTCTCCGCCAACCGACGCCTCCTGGGCGTCCAATGCATCAGTCACGATCCGATCCAGGGTGAGGCCGTCTTCGTCGAACTGACCCAACCCCAGATCGTCGAGGGCCAACGCGCCCCCGCTCTCCGTTTCGGTGACCCTCGCGTCCACGCCGTCCTCGCTGCGGTGGTGCTCTACCGACATCAGCCCCGCGGCTTCTCCAACCGAGACCTCCGAGCTGATCTCGCCGACCTGCTCGGCCGACCAGCCGCCATGATCAGCCCGGGGCAGATCACCTACGACCTCCGCCGCCTCAGACTCCACGGCCTCATCGAGCGGATCCCTCACAGCCACCGATACCAGGTCACCGACCACGGATGGGCCACCGCCCTGCTCATCACCCGGGCCTACAACCGACTGATCCGCCCCGGCCTGGCCGACATCACCGACCCCGCCAGCCCCGGCCCCCTCCGGACCGACTACCAACGGTTGCTCAACCACATCAACGCGCTCGCCACCCGGTCAGGCCTGGCGGCCTGACCGTCGAGCCCTTCATCCAGCTCAAGAACCCACGAAACTTGACTCATCCGTCCGGCTCCGCCGGACCAAGGCCTCTAGACCTAGAGTCAGCAGGAAACCCACCTGACAGGTGCTTTTCCTGCTGCTCCTCGAACGCAGCGCACGACACGGCCGCGCCGCCCGGCCGCGAAACGCACACGGATCGCGCCCCGATCAGCGGCGCTTCTTCTTGCCTTTGTTCCCTTTGTTCCCTTTGTTCCCTTTGGGACGGGGGAAGCGGCCGAGCAGGCTGCGGCTCTTGCTGCGCTGCTCCTCGAGCCGCTTGAACTCCTCGAGGATCTCAGGGCCGATGGAGTTGACGATGTCCTCGGCGTGGTCGAGGAGGGCGGCCGACTCCTCGGTGAGGGGAGGCTCCTTCGGAGAGCCCTGGCGATTCAGGTCACCCCAGGTCCAGCCCGCGTCGACGAGTCGCATCTCGTATGCCGGGCAGTTCTCCGGGCAGCGCCACGGGGCCTCGGGGGCGAGGTCGAGGTTGCACTTCCGCACCGAGTCTCCCGACGGGTACGTCCGGCTCTCGTAATTCTTGCAGTCGGTCCGCATGGGCACCTCACCATGGTAAGCGAGCCCTTGCCCTGCCTCGGTCCGGTCCCTACCCGTTTCGCCCGTTTCGTGCCCTTCTCTACCGGTCGACAACGACCAGTTCGGCCCCGAGGCCGACCCGGAGGACGCCCGACGCGTCGATGGCCCCCCGGGCCATGCCCGGCGTGATGAAGGGCATCGCCAGGTGGCCGTGGCGATCCACTGCGACGCAGCCGCCGGTTCCGCCGGCGGCGACCACCGCGGCCAGGGCCTTCCGGCAGGCCTCCTCCAGGGAGGCGCCGCCGAGACGCATGAGAGCGTCGACCTCGTGGGCGAAGGCGACCCGCAGGAAGGCCTCACCCTCGCCCGTGGCCGACACCGCGCAGGTGGCGTCGTCGGCCCACACCCCGGCGCCCGGCACCGGCGAGTCCCCCACCCTCCCGGGCCGCTGGCCCCGCGTGCCCCCGGTGGAGGTGGCGGCGGCCAGG
>JBOGFO010000570.1:0-5528 GCA_050743445.1 Acidimicrobiia bacterium | reverse complement strand
GGTTCGTCCCTCCTGTGGTCAAGCGGGTCCGGGGCCCGGCCGATGGAAGCGGCAGAACCGGGGGACTCGCAGCCGGTGAGGAGACGATGTCGTGGTCGACCTGAACGAGCTGCTCCGCCATGCGGCCGAGCGGCGTGCCTCCGACGTGCACGTGAGCCCGGGCTCCCGGCCGTGGCTCCGGCTCGACGGGGAGGTGGCGAACACCGCCTTCGACGTGGCCGAGGCGGCCGACATCGAGCGGATCGTCGCCCAGGTCCTGCCGCCGGAGCGGTCGGACCAGCTCACCCGGACGGGTGAGGTCGACTTCGTCTTGACCGCCGGCGACGGCGTCCGGTTCCGGGTGAAGGTCTTCCGCCACCGGCGCACGCTGGGCCTGGTCCTGCGGCTGGTGCCGGCGACCGTCCCCGGTTTCGACTCCCTCGGCCTCCCGGTGGTCGTCCGGCGCCTGGCCGACGAGCCTCGGGGCCTGGTCCTCGTCACCGGTCCCACCGGGTCGGGCAAGACCACGACCGTGGCCGCCATCGTCGACCACATCAACGAGACGGCGGCCCGCCACATCGTGACGGTCGAGGACCCGGTCGAGTTCCTCCACACCCCCAAGCGCTCGTTCGTCACCCAGCGGGAGGTCGGCACCGACACCCCGGACCTGCGCAGCGGGTTGCGGGGCGTGCTGCGCCTCGACCCGGATGTGCTGGTGATCGGCGAGCTGTCCGACCGGGACGCGGTGCGGGCCGCGCTCACCGCCGCGGCGGCGGGACATCTGGTGATCTCGGCGTTGCCGGCCACCAGTGCCACCGAGACGGTCCTGCGGATCATCGAGCTGTTCCCGCCCCACGAGCAGCGGCCGGTGCGCACCGCCCTGGCCGACTGCCTCCGCTGGATCGTGAGCCAGCGGCTGCTGGAGCGGGTGGACGGCAAGGGTCGCATCCCGGCGGTCGAGGTGCTCATGGCGACGGGCCGCGTGTTCGACAAGATCGTCAACGGCGACGAGACCAGCGAGCTCGAGCAGGTCATCGCCGAAGGCGAGTACTACGGGATGCAGACCTTCGACCAGAGTCTCTTCGGCCTGCACAAGAACGGGCTCATCGGGCTGCGGGACGCCCTGGCCTCGGCCAGCCACCCGCACGACCTGCGGATCGCCCTGCAGCAGGCGGGGTTGCCCGTCGGGAGCCTCGACCCGGCCGCCGCGAACTCCTGGTAGGGCCCGGCCGGCGGGTACGCCCGAGCGGTCGTCAGAGGTTGAGCGTCAGGACCGAGTCGGAGTCGTGGACGGCGGGGCCCGCGCCCCGTTCCGGGCCGTAGAGCGTCACCGAGCCCTCCCCGGCCACCCGCCAGCCACCGTCGGGCTCCCGGATGAGCGCCGTCTGCTCGTCGACGCCGGCCAGGATGGCCCCCTCGGGGCGGAGCTCCATCGATCGCTCCCGGAGGTGGGCGGGTGCGGTGTCGTGGTGGGGGAACACGCTCAGGTTCGCCACCAGGCCGAGCCCGACGGTGTAGGCCCCTCCCCGGGGATCGACCATCGGGTCGCACAGGACCATGGCCCCCGCCGACGACGCCGCCAGCACGGCGCCGTCCCGCCACGTCTCGAGGAGCGCCTCCCACAGCCGTGATCCCTTGAGCACCGAGCGAAGATGCATGGGTGAGCCGCCGCCGATGTAGACGAACCGGGCCGCCCGGACGGCGTCGGCGTTGGCCGGGTCCTCGGCCTCGGTGCGCCCCAGGACCATGAGCCCACGGGCCTTGCCCCCCAGGTCCTCGAAGTAGGCGACGGCATGGTCGACAGCCCGCCCGGGATGCTCGTAGGCGGCCGCCGTGGGCAGGATGAGCACCTCGGCGCTACCCGACGCCTCCAGGAGCGCGCTGTCGAACTTGCGGCAGCCCTCTCGCCACTCGGCCCCGCCCACCAATGCCAGCGTGCCCGTCTCTTCGGTCATCGCCGGGAGCCTACCCACGAATACTCTGCTGCCTCACAAGCCCGCCGGAGCGCACAATGGGGGGGTCATGTTCGAACGCTTCAGCGATCGTGCCCGGCGGGTGGTGGTGAACGCCGCGCAGGAGGCCGGGCTCCTCGGTCACGGCTCCATCGGGACCGAGCACCTCCTGCTCGGCCTCCTCGGGGAGTCGGAGGGGGTCGGCGCCCGGGCGTTCGCCGAGTACGGGATCACGCTCGAGGCCGGCCGCGCCAAGGTCGAAGAGCTCCTCGGACGGGGCGACAGGTCCGTCGCCGGGGCTCACATCCCCTTCACGCCCCAGGCCAAGAAGGCGCTCGAGCTCTCCCTCCGGGAGGCCCTGAGCCTGGGCCACGGCTTCATCGGAACCGGACACCTCCTCCTCGGGTTGCTGCGGGTGGAGGAGGGCGCCGGTGCCCAGGTCCTGATGGTGTCGGGAGCCGAGGCGGCCAAAGTGCGGGAGAGGATCCTCGCCATCCTCTCCGAGATGACCGGGCCGGAGGATGAGGCCCTGGCCGCCGAGCCGGGCCCTGGATCGCCCGAGTCGGGCTCCGCAGCGCCCGAGCCGGTGGCCGACGTCGGTTCGTTGCAGGCCGAGAACCTCCGGCTCAAGAAGGAGATCGACCGGTTGCGCGACCTCGTGCGCCGAATGGGTGGGGAACCGGACGCCCCGATAGCCTGACCCTTTCTCCATTTCTCCAAAAGGCCTCGAGGAGACGCCCTCATGACCATCAAGCGAGTCGGGATCATCGGGTCGGGGACCATGGGTTCGGGGATCGCCGAGGTGGCGGCCAAATCCGGATTCGAGGTCGTGCTGCGCAGCCGGTCGCAAAAGGGGTGCGACGGGATGCAGGCCGGCCTGGAGAAGTCACTGGGCCGCCAGCTGGAGAAGGGCCGGATCACCGAGTCGGACCGGGACGCGACCCTCACCCTGGTGCGCACCACCACCGAGCTGGACGAGCTGGCCGAGTGCGACCTCGTCATCGAGTCGGTGGTCGAGGACCTGGCGGTGAAGAAGGAGCTCTTCGGCCAGCTGGGCCAGATCTGCTCCGAGTCGGCCCTCCTGGCCACGAACACGTCCACCCTCCCGGTGGTGGAGATGGCGATGGCCGCCGCCCACCCGGAGAAGGTGTGTGGGGTGCACTTCTTCAACCCCGCCCCGATGATGGCCCTGGTCGAGGTCGTGCGCCCCCTGACGGCCGACGACGAGACCATCACCGCCGCGGTCGATTTCGCCAAGACCTGCGGGAAGACACCGGTGGAGGTGGCCGACGCCGCCGGGTTCGTCGTCAACGCCATCCTCTTCCCCTACCTGAACTCGGCGGCCCGCCTGCTCGAGCGGGGCGTCGCCAGTGCCGAGGACATCGACACGGCCATGAAGGCCGGGGCCAACATGCCGATGGGCCCGTTCGCCCTGCTCGACCTGGTCGGCATCGACGTGAGCGTGGCCATCCTCGAGGCCCTCTACTCCGAGAACCCCGATCCGTTCCTCCAGCCCGCCATGAGCCTGCGGCGGATGCTCTCCGCCGGGCGCCTGGGGCGGAAGTCGGGTCAGGGCTTCTACGACTATGGGAAGAAATGAGCTGAGTTTGTAGCTGGCGCAACCCTTACTCGGCCGGGGAGAATGTCGGTCTGATGGCGGAGCGTGACCGACCCTGGGTGATGAGGACGTACTCGGGGCACTCCTCCGCCCGGGCGTCGAACGCGCTGTACCGCTCCAACCTGGCCAAGGGCCAGACCGGCCTGTCGGTGGCCTTCGACCTGCCCACCCAGACCGGCTACGACCCCGACCACCTCCTGGCCCGGGGCGAGGTCGGCAAGGTGGGTGTGCCCGTCCCCCACCTGGGCGAGATGCGCGCCCTCTTCGAGGGCCTGCCCCTCGACGAGATGAACACCTCCATGACGATCAACGCCACCTGCATGTGGCTGCTCGGCATGTACGTGGCTCTGGCCCGGGAGCAGGGCGCCGACCCGGCCCGCCTGACCGGGACCACCCAGAACGACATCATGAAGGAGTACCTGTCCCGGGGGACGTACATCTTCCCGCCCGGCCCGTCGGCCCGGCTCACCGTGGACACCATCGCCTACACGGTCCGCCACGTTCCCCGCTGGAACCCCATCAACGTGTGCTCGTACCACCTGCAGGAAGCGGGCGCGACTCCGGTGCAGGAGATGGCCTACGCCCTGGGCACCGCCTGCGCCGTGCTCGACGCCGTGCGGGAGTCGGGCCAGGTGGAACCCGAGCGCTTCCCCGAGGTGGTGGGGCGCATCTCGTTCTTCGTGAACGCCGGCATCCGATTCGTGGAGGAGGTGTGCAAGCTCCGGGCCATGGGCCGGATGTGGGACCGGCTCTGCGCCACCCGCTACGGAGTCACCGACGAGAAGCTGCGCCGCTTCCGCTACGGCGTCCAGGTCAACTCGCTCGGGCTCACCGAAGCCCAGCCCGAGAACAACGTCCAGCGCATCGTCCTCGAGATGCTCGGTGTCACCCTGTCGAAGTCCGCCCGGGCCCGGGCGGTGCAGCTCCCGACCTGGAACGAGGCGCTGGGCCTGCCCCGCCGCTGGGACCAGCAGTGGTCGCTGCGGGTCCAGCAGGTGCTCGCCTTCGAGAGCGACCTGTTGGAGTACGGCGACCTGTTCGACGGCTCAAAGGTGGTGGAGGCCAAGACCGCCGAGCTCGAGGAGGCGGCCGGCGCCGAGCTCGACTGGGTGTTCGAAGGCGGCGGTGCCTTCACCATGATCGACGCCATGAAGGGCCGTCTCGTCCAGTCCCACGCCGAGCGCACCCGGCGGATCGAGAGCGGCGACATCACGGTCGTGGGCGTCAACGCCTACACCAACACCGAGCCCTCGGGGCTGGCCACCGGCGACGCGGCCGACATCCTGGTCATCGATCCCGCCGTGGAGCGGGAGCTGGCCGACGACATCGTCCGCTGGCGGTCGGAGCGGGACGCCTCCCGGGTGGAGTCCGCCCTCGACCGCCTGCGGGAAGGTGCGGTGGGCACCGAGAACCTCATGGAGGCGACCATCGCCCTGGCCGAGGCGGGAGGCACCGTCGGCGACTGGGCCGGGGCGCTGCGGGACGTCTTCGGCGAGTTCCGGGCTCCCACCGGTGTGGGAGGGGTGCTCGCCCCCGACGCCGAGTCCATGGCCGGGGCGCGGGAGATGGTCCGGACGGCGACCGCCCTGGGTGGGCGGCCGAAGCTGCTGGTGGGCAAACCCGGCCTCGACGGGCACTCGAACGGTGCCGAGCAGATCGCCGTCGCCGCCCGCGACGCCGGCATGGAGGTCGTGTATCCCGGCATCCGCCTCACCCCGGCGCAGATCGCGGCGGCCGCCGCCGACGAGGACGTCGACCTGGTCGGGCTTTCGATCCTGTCGGGATCGCATCTCGAGCTGGTACCCGAGACCCTGCGGCTGCTGCGCGAGGCCGGGGTCGACGCCCCGGTGGTGGTGGGCGGGATCATCCCGACCGAGGACCGGGTCAAGCTGCTCGAGCTGGGGGTGGCCCGGATCTACACACCGAAGGACTTCCGCCTCACCCAGGTGATCACCGAGCTGGCCCAGCTGGTCCTCGAC
>JBOGFO010000569.1:0-3702 GCA_050743445.1 Acidimicrobiia bacterium | reverse complement strand
GGTGGGAGCCATCGCCGCCCGGGAGGGCGCCGCCCCGGCCCCGGGCGGGACGGCGGCGTCACTGCCGTGCGCCGACACGCCGGCGAAGACCATGGCAGTGGCGGCCATGGCCCACCCGCCGAGGACGGTCCGGCGCGCCGGACCAGGGGTTCGTTTTCCGAGCACAGTTCCTCCGATGCCCCAAGCACCATCGGTCCCACCGCCTCACCCAGCCGGGCGGAAAGGGATGTACCGGATACATCGGCGCGTTGAGGCCCCGGATTGAGCCCAGTTTCTGGGAGCTCTACGAACGCCGCTCCCAGACCGACACCGTGTTGGCGTCCTTGACGAACACCTGGGCCAGGCGCCAGCCGTCGGCCCAGCGCTTGTTGCACTCGTCGGCGTACTGCCGGACGCTGAGGTCAGCCTTGTTCACGGTCACGTCGTAGTGCTGCTCGGCCATCCCGTCCTCCCTCGGCACCTAAGGTCAGTGCATGGTGCCATCGATGTCGTCCCCCCACCCCGGATGATCCAGAATTGGGGCGTGGGCCTCTACGACCCCCGATACGAACACGACGGTTGCGGTGTGGCGCTGGTCGCCCGACTGGACGGCATCGCCTGCAACGAGACGGTCCGGCGCGGCCTCACGTCGCTCGGCTGCATGGAGCACCGCGGGGCCGAGGGCGCCGACGCCGACACCGGCGACGGGGCCGGCATCCTCATCCAGCTCCCCGACGGCTTCTTCCGAGAAACCAGCGGCTTCGACCTGCCCGCACCCGGGCGCTACGCCGTGGCCGTCCTCTTCCTGCCCCAGGACCGCGACGCCCGCTCGGCCCTGGAGCATCTGTTCACGGCCGAGCTCGGCCGGCGGGGACTCGAGATCATCGGCTGGCGGGACGTGCCGGTGCAGCCGGAGCATGCCGGTCGGGTGGCCCGCACCACGGCGCCGGTCATCCGCCACCTGTTCATCGGCTGCCCCCACCACATCGAGAACCAGGACGCCTTCGAGCGGGCTCTGTACGTCGCCCGGCGATCGGCCGAGATCGCCTCCGGCGAGGAGCTGATCGTCCCCACCTGCTCCTCCCGCACCCTGGTCTACAAGGGCATGGTCAGCGCCCCCCAGCTGCCCCGCTTCTACCCCGATCTGGTCGATGACCGGCTGGAGTCGGCGCTGGCCCTGGTGCACTCCCGGTTCTCCACCAACACCTTCCCGAGCTGGGAGCTGGCCCACCCCTACCGGATGATCGCCCACAACGGCGAGGTCAACACCCTGGAGGGGAACCGGAACTGGATGCGGGCCCGCCACTCCCAGCTGGAGTCGGACCTGCTGGGCCCCGCCCTGTCCGACCTGCACCCGATCATCCGCCCCGACGGCTCCGACTCCGCCACCCTCGACAACGTGGCCGAGCTGCTGGTCATGGCCGGCCGGTCACTCCCGCACGCGCTGATGATGCTCATCCCCGAGGCCTACGAAGGCCGCGACGACCTCCCGGTGGAGGTGCGCGACTTCTTCCGCTACCACTCGTCCCTGATGGAGCCGTGGGACGGGCCGGCCTCGGTCAGCTTCACCGACGGCCGGGTGATCGGCGCCACCCTGGACCGCAACGGGCTGCGGCCCGGACGCTGGGCGGTGACCAAGGACGGCTGGGTCGTCCTGGCCTCCGAAGCGGGGACCCTGCCCATCGAGCCCGCCCTGGTGAAGGCCAAGGGCCGGCTGCGCCCGGGCCGGCTCTTCGTGGTCGATCTCGAAGCCGGCGAGGTGTACGCCGACGGGCAGGTCGAGGCGACCCTGGCCGCCCGCCGGCCGTACGGGCAGTGGTACGAGAACGCCGTCCTCCACCTCGATGACCTGCCCGACGTTCCCGAGCGCCTCCGGCCCATGGAGCCGCTGCGGGTCCGCCAGCTGGCCTTCGGCTGGTCGGCCGAGGACGTGGGGATGCTGGTGGCCCCCCTGGCCGGCAAGGCCAAGGAGGCCGACGGGTCCATGGGGAGCGACGTGCCCCTCGCCGTCCTCTCCGACCAGGCGCCCTCGTTGTTCAGCTACTTCAAGCAGCGCTTCGCCCAGGTCACCAACCCGGCCATCGACCCCATACGCGAGAACATCGTCATGAGCCTCCAGACCGGGGTCGGCCCCGAGCTCAATCTCCTGGAGGAAACGCCCAACCACCCCCACCAGCTGGTCATGGAGCAGCCCGTGCTCCAGAACCACGAGCTGCGCCGGCTGCGGACGGTCGACCACTACGTCTTCGTCCACGAGACCCTGGACTGCACCTGGCCGGTGGAGGAGGGCCCCGAGGGCCTGGTGCGGGCGCTGGACCGGCTCTGCGGCGACGCCCGCTCGGCGGTGGGCGTGGGCGCGACCATCCTGATCCTGTCCGACCGGGCGATGAGCGCCGAGAGGGCGCCCATCCCCGCCCTGCTGGCCACCTCCGCCGTCCACCATCACCTGGTGCGGCTCGGCACCCGGCTGCGCACCGGCCTCGTGGTCGAGTCGGGGGAGCCCCGGGAGGTGCACCACATCGCCTGCCTGCTGGGCTACGGCGCCAGCGCCGTCAACCCCTACCTCCTCTTCGAGTCCCTGCCCGACATGATCGCCTCGGGTGAGCTGGCGGCCGGGATGACGGTCGAGGAGGCCACCGCCAACGTGGTGACCGGCATCGGCAAGGGCCTGCTCAAGGTCCTCTCCAAGATGGGGATCTCCACCGTCCAGTCCTACACCGGGGCCCAGATCTTCGAGGCGGTCGGCCTCGACACCGAGCTGGTGGACCGCCACTTCCACGGCACCGCCTCCCGCATCGGCGGCGTCGGGCTCGACGTCCTGGCCCGGGAGGCACTGGACCGCCACGCCCGGGCCTACCCGGCCCGTCATTTCGGGGGCACCCCGGGCCCCGGGCACGACGCGCTCCTGCCTCCCGGCGGCGTCTACGCCTGGCGCCGGTTCGGCGAGCTCCACCAGTGGAGCCCGGACGTGGTGTCCATGCTCCAGCGGGCCGTGCGGGCCGAGCCCGCCAACGGCGACGCCCGGGCCGCCTACGCCGAGTTCGCCCGGCTGGCCAACGAGGACAACGGCCGGCGGGCCACGCTGCGGGGCCTGCTCCGCTTCCGGGAGGCGCCCGAGCCGCTCCCCCTCGAAGCCGTGGAGCCGGCGGCCGAGATCGTCAAGCGATTCGCCACCGGGGCCATGAGCCTGGGGTCCATCTCCCCCGAGTCCCACGAGACGCTGGCCGTGGCCATGAACCGCATCGGCGGGAAGTCGAACTCCGGGGAGGGCGGCGAGGACCCCCGGCGCAACATCGCCGACCCCAACGGCGACCGCCGCCACTCCGCCATCCGCCAGGTGGCGTCGGCCCGCTTCGGCGTCACCATCGACTACCTCGTCCACGCCGCCCAGCTCCAGATCAAGGTGGCCCAGGGAGCCAAGCCCGGTGAGGGTGGCCAGCTCCCCGGCCACAAGGTGAGCGACTACATCGCCCAGCTCCGCTACGCCACCCCGGGCGTGGAGCTGATCTCGCCGCCGCCCCACCACGACATCTACTCCATCGAGGATCTCAAGCAGCTGATCTACGACCTGAAGATGGTCAACCCGCGCGCCCGCGTGGCGGTGAAGCTGGTGGCCGAGGACGGTGTCGGCACGATCGCCGCCGGTGTGGCGAAGGGCTACGCCGACGTGGTGCACATCTCCGGCCACGACGGCGGCACCGGCGCCTCGCCCTGGTCCTCGAT
>JBOGFO010000568.1:0-5012 GCA_050743445.1 Acidimicrobiia bacterium | reverse complement strand
CGAGGTCCTTCAGGATCTCCTCGGAGAGGTTGGGGATGTCCCGGGTGATCTCCTCGGCCCCGAGCTTGGTGTCCCGGGCGTCGATCTCGTGCTCCTCGATGTGGATCGAGGTGAGCACGTCGTCGCGGACCAGCCGCTCGGAGATGATGATGGCGTCCTCGAAGTTGTGGCCCTCCCAGGGCATGAAGGCCACGAGCAGGTTCTTGCCCAGGGCCAGCTCGCCGTGATGGGTGGAGGGACCGTCGGCCAGGATGTCGCCGTCGGCCACCTCGTCGCCCTCGCTCACCAGCGGACGCTGGTTGATGCAGGTCGTCTGGTTGGACCGCCGGAACTTCTGCAGCCGGACGGTGCGGCGCCCGATCGGGTTCTTGTTCTCGTCGACGACACCGGCGTCGTACTCGACGGTGATGGTGTCGCCGGTGACCTCGACGACCTTCCCCTTGCCTTCGGCCACGACCAGCTCGCCGGCGTCGCGTGCCGCCCGGGCCTCGACCCCGGTGCCGATGTAGGGAGCCTCGGGCCGGACGAGAGGCACGGCCTGCTTCTGCATGTTGGCGCCCATCAGAGCCCGGTTGGCGTCGTCGTGCTCCAGGAATGGGATGAGGGCGGTGCCCACCGACACGATCTGCTTCGGCGACACGTCCATGTAGTCGACCCGGTCGGGGCTGACGAACTCCACCTCACCCCGGCGGGACCGGACCAGGACGCGGTCGTCGAGGAAGTTGCCCCGGTCGTCCACGGCCGCGTTGGCCTGGGCGATCACGAAGCGGTCCTCGTCGTCCGCCGCCAGGTACTCGGTCTCGTCCGTCACCCGCCCGGCCACCACCTTGCGGTAGGGGGTCTCGGTGAATCCGAACCGGTTCACCCGGGCGTAGGTGGCGAGCGAGCCGATGAGCCCGATGTTCGGGCCTTCCGGCGTCTCGATGGGGCACATCCGGCCGTAGTGGGAGGGGTGCACGTCACGGACCTCGAACCCGGCCCGCTCCCGGGAGAGACCACCGGGGCCGAGGGCCGAGAGGCGCCGCTTGTGGGTCAGGCCCGACAGCGGATTCGTCTGGTCCATGAACTGGGACAGCTGCGAGGACCCGAAGAACTCCTTGATGGCGGCGACGACGGGGCGGATGTTGATCAGCGTCTGCGGCGTGATTGCCTCGACGTCCTGGGTGGTCATCCGCTCGCGGACGACCCGCTCCATCCGGGAGAGGCCGATCCGGACCTGGTTCTGGATGAGCTCGCCCACCGACCGGATCCGGCGGTTCCCGAAGTGGTCGATGTCGTCGTCCCAGTGGTCGGGCTCCCGGGCGTGCAGCTTCACCAGGTAGGAGACCGTGGCCAGGATGTCGGCCCGCGTCAGCGTCAGGTCGTTGTCGGTCGGGCGCTCGAGACCGATGCTCTCGAGCGTGGAGCCGAGCGCATCGAACTCCTCCCGGAGCTTCTTGTTCACCTTGTGCCGGCCGACCTTGGCCAGGTCGTAGCGCTTGGGGTTGAAGAACAGGTTCTCGAGCAGGCCGCGGGCCGACTCCACCGTCGGTGGCTCGCCCGGGCGGAGCTTGCGGTAGATGTCGAGGAAGGCGTCGTCAACCGTCTCGGTGTGATCGCGCTCGAGGGTGTTGGCGATCGACTCGAAGGGCTGCCCGTTCGAGTCCAGGAGCAGGCCCGCCAGGGCCTCGGGGGTGTCCCCCATGCCCAGGGCCTTGAGCAGCACCGTCACGGGCTGCTTGCGCTTCCGGTCGATCCGGACGTAGGCGGTGTTCTTCTTGTCGACCTCGAACTCCAGCCAGGCACCGCGGCCGGGGATGACCTTGGCGTCGATGATGTCGAGGTCGGGCGAGGTCTTGTCGGGGGTGATCCCGAAGTAGACGCCGGGTGAGCGGACGAGCTGGCTGACCACGATCCGCTCGGTGCCGTTGATGATGAAGGTCCCCTTGTCGGTCATCATCGGGAAGTCCCCCATGAAGACCGTCTGCTCCTTGATCTCGCCGGTGGCCGCGTTCATGAACCGGGCCGTGACGAAGAGGGGACGGGAGAAGGTCATGTCCTTCTCCTTGCACTCCTCCTCGGAGTACTTCGGCGGTTCGAACTCGGGGTCGGCGAGCTCCAGCTTCAGGGATCCGGTGAAGTCCTCGATCGGAGAGATGTCGGTGAGGGTCTCGGCGATGCCCTCTTCGAGGAACCACTTGAACGAGTCGCGCTGCACAGCCACCAGGTCGGGAAGGGGCATGACTTCGCGAAGTTTTGCGAACGAGAAACGTTGCCTAGCCGCAGGACGGGCCAAGATCACTCCTTACAAGACGCGGGGACACCCAGCTAGTGCTGCGAGATCGCGAAAGGAAGAGAAGACGCCAAATAGCCAGCATAGCGATTCGCTACGCCGGCTGGCAAACCTGGTCGTCACGGCTCCAGCGAGCCCATGTTGAAAAGCAGGATACGCTGACTATTCTCCCTGGTCAAGCAGGGTGCGGACGCCTGCGGCGCCCCGGCCGCCCCGCTGAAGGCCGGGACCGCGACGCCAGCCTACCTGAGCTCGACCGTGGCTCCGGCCCCTTCGAGCTGGGCCTTCGCCTTCTCGGCATCCTCCTTGGAGACCCGCTCGAGGACCGGCTTCGGCGCCGAGTCGACCAGGTCCTTGGCCTCTTTGAGGCCGAGGTTGGTCAGGGTCCGGACTTCCTTGATGACCTGGATCTTCTTGTCGCCGGCGGCGGAGAGGACGACGTCGAACTCGTCCTTCTCCTCGGCCGGAGCCGCCTCGGCGGCCCCGCCACCCGCACCAGGGGCGGCGGCCATGGCCACGGGAGCGGCGGCAGTGACTCCGAACTCCTCCTCGAAGGCCTTGAGGAATTCGTTGAGCTCCAGGACCGTCATGTTCTTGAAGACGTCCAGGAGCTCTGTGGTGGTCATGGTTGCCATGGCTGGGCAGGCCTCCTGTTACTCGGGTTGATCGGGGTCGGAGGACGCCTCGGCCGCATCGGCCTCGGGCGTCTCCTCGGGCGGGGGGCCGTCGACGGCGGCAGCCGTCGGGGCGTCGTCAACGACTTCAGCGGCGGGCGGCTCGGGCTCGGCCTCGGCGGCGGGCGCCTCGGCCTCGGCTTCGGCGGCGGGGGCGTCGACTTCGGCGGCGGGAGCTTCCGCGGCCGGAGCCTCGACCTCAGCGTCCGGAGCCTCGACCTCGGCGGCCGGAGCTTCCGCGGCAGGGGTCTCGGCCTCGATTTCGGCTACCGGAGCCTCCGCCCCGGCGGGAGCCTCGCCGCCCGACACCCGCTGGTCGATGAGCGCCTTGATGCCGTACGCCATGTTCCGGGTGAAGGCCTGGAAGAGACCGGCGGCCTTGACCATCGGCGCCTGGAACCCACCGGCCAGCCGGGAGAGGAGGACCTCCCGGGGCTGGATGTCGGCCAGGGCCACCACGTCGTCGGCGGCAATGACCCGGGTGCCGAGGACGCCGCCCTTGACGACCAGCGTCGGGTTGGCCTTGGCGTAGTCCCGCAGGGCCTTGGCGACAACCACGGCGTCGCCGCGGATGAACGTGATGGCCGTCGGCCCCTCGAGGAGAGCGGAGAGCTCGGGGAGGCCGGCCTCCTCGGCGGCGCGGCGGGCAAGCGTGTTCTTGAAGATCTTGTACTCGGCGTCGGCGCCCCGCAGGTTCGCCCGCAGCGCGGCCAGGTCGCCCACCTTGAGGCCGCGGTACTCGGTCAGCACGGCAGCACTGGCCGAGGACAGCTTGTCCCTGATCTCCTCGACGGTAGCCACCTTCTCGGGTCTCGCCATGACGCTCCTCTGGCCAGGATGCGCCGCGGACCGGGAGGCTCCGTCCTCGGAATCTCGCCTCTTCCGGCGGGCCCGGAGGCCCATTACCTCGTTGAGACCGGAGGTCTGCGGCGCAGTTGGTTGCTGGGAACGGGGAGGATAGCCGCTTGCCGTCCTCCCCGACCAACGGGTGGGTTAAGCAGGCGTCTTCACTTCCTCGAGGAGGTCGCGGACCTTGGTCGGGTCGACCCGCACGCCTGGCCCCATGGTCGAAGCCACGGTGACCGCCTTGATGTAGCGACCCTTGGCTGCCGCCGGCTTGACCCGCACCAGCTCGTCCAGCCCGGCCTGGTAGTTCTCGATGAGCGCCTCACGGGAGAAGCTCACCTTACCGATGGGCATGTGCACGTTGCCGTAGCGGTCGGTGCGGTACTCGATCCGCCCGGCCTTGAAGTCGGACACCGCCTTGCCCACCTCGGCCGTGACCGTCCCGGTCTTCGGGTTGGGCATCAGGCCCCGGGGCCCGAGCACGCGACCCAGCTTGCCCACCTGGCCCATGAGGTCGGGCGTGGCGATGGCCACATCGAAGTCCATGAACCCGCCCTGGATGCGCTCCACCAGGTCGACCGCCCCCACCACATCGGCACCGGCGTCCTTTGCCTCCTGGGCCGCGGGGCCCTGGGCGAACACCGCCACGCGGACGGACTTGCCCGTTCCGTGGGGAAGTGAGACGGCCCCCCGGATCATCTGGTCGGCCTTTCGGGGGTCGACGCCGAGGCGGAAGGCGACCTCCACCGTCTCGTCGAAGTTCCGGAGCGGCAGGGACTTGAGCATGTCGACCGCCTCGGCCGGCGTGTAGAGCCGCACCCGGTCGAAGCGCCGGATCCCGTCGATGTACTTCTTTCCGTGCTTGGTCATGCTGTCTCCTCCGGGGACACCCTCGTCAGTCCTTGACGTCGATGCCCATGGAGCGCGCCGTGCCGGCTACCTGCGCCATGGCGCCCTCGGGGTCGATGGCGTTGAGGTCGGGCATCTTGGTCTCGGCGATCTTGCGCAGCTGGGCCCGGGTGATGGACCCGACCCGCTCGAGGCGCGGGTTGGCCGCCCCCTTGTCGACCCCGGCGGCCTGGCGCAACAGCACCGGCGTGGGGGGCGTCTTGGTGATGAAGGTGAACGACCGGTCCTCGAAGATGGTGATCTCGGCCGGCACCACCATGCCCCGCTGGCTCTCGGTGGCGGCGTTGTACATCTTGCAGAAATCCATGATG
>JBOGFO010000567.1:0-5892 GCA_050743445.1 Acidimicrobiia bacterium | reverse complement strand
GGTCCGGCTGAAGTGGGTGATGCAAAGCGGGCCGCCCCACCGCCGGCGGGCCTCGTCCTCCCGTCCGGTGAGGTCACCGGTGAAGGCCAGGTTGGCCACGCCGTCCCGGTAGCTCTGATCACCGGCGTTGGGGTCCTTCAGCCAGCTCAGCCAGAAGGCGGAGGCGTCGGGCTGGGCGAGCACCCAGCTCGAGAGAGCCTCGATGTCCGCCTCGGACATCCTCGACCGGTCGGTGGCCTGCCAACCACCCGCCGGCTCGGGACAAGGACTGTCGAAGCTCGTGTCCCGAGCGCCCGACGTCGCCAGCGGCGTTGGCGCCGACGGGCGCTCGGCGAGATGGAATACGTGGTGGTCGTAGGTGCCGACGAGGTGGAACGGGCCCCACGTCGTGCCTGACATCGACTGCTCGCCCTCGACGTCGTCCCAGCTGAACCCCTTGACGTCAGGGCCGCCGCAGCCCGGAGGAAGGGACGCGGCGATGTCGCCGGCGCAGAGCTGTGGACCGTGCGTACGGTCCTGGAGCACCATCGCATCGACCTCGTAGCGCTGGTCGGGGTCCCGAGCCTTGTCGGACGCCTGGAACGCACCCGATCTGACCGCCACGCCAGTCCCGGCAGGCTGTCGGCCGCACGCTCCGGTCAGCAACAGGGCGATGGCCAAGAAGCCGACCGCGACCCGCACCGGCGGGCGCTCCCCCTGTCTGGTCGCGGCCCTCATCATCCCTCTCGCCCTCGCCGTTCTTGCCAGCTCTTGCCATTGTGACGTGCCGCGGTCTGGGCCGGTTCCCTGAGATCGCGCTGTGGACGGCACCGCGCTCGCGCGAGCACGCCTTCGCCCCATCTGCGACTGATCTCGCTGTATCGGCCGTTGAGGGCTGTTCGACCCACTGAAGCCGGCAGGCGGCCCGGAAACCGTTGTTTTGCGCCATCGACCGGCCGTCGCCGGTGACTCAGAACCCGTCCGGGTTCGGCACCTAGGAGCGGTTCTCCAGCCAAGGCGAGCGGCAGCGGGTAGCCGCCGTATCGCGAGTGCGGAGAGGCTGTGGCGGTTTGTCGCAGGCCGGAGCGATGCCCACGGCTTGACCTTCGCGGAACGGTGAGTCAAGATCGGAATTGTCGTTCCGTTCTTTCCTAGAGGCACTGCCCGATGACCGCCACCCATACCGTCGAGAACCAGGTCGAGCTGCGGGCGGGGGTCAACGCCTACACCGAGGACCCGCTGGTCGTGGAGCTGGTGGGGGCGGCGGCCCCCTGGGCCACCGGCCGCTGCCAGGCACTGGGGGCGGTGGTGGGGGACCCGGCCACCATGGAGCTGGCCCGACTGGCCAACCGCCACCACCCCGAGCTGCGCACCCACGACCCGGTGGGCCGCCGCCTCGACCGGGTGGAGTTCCATCCCGCGTATCACGACCTCATGGGTATGGCCTTCGGTCACGGGGTCCACGCCCTGTCGTGGACGGCCGGCCTGCCCGGGGCCCACGTGGCCAGGGCGGCGCTGTCCTACCTCTGGAACCAGGCCGAGAACGGGACGGGCTGCCCCACCGGCATGGCCTACGCCGCGGTGCCAGCCCTCCGGGAGGAGGCCGTTCTCGAACCGTGGCTGGAGAAGGTCACCGCCTTCGGCTACGACCCCCGCCACCTGCCCATGGCCGGCAAGGAGGCCGTGACCATCGGCTACGGCATGACTGAGAAGCAGGGCGGCTCCGACCTGCGGGCCAACCAGACCCGGGCGGTGCCGGTGGGCAAGCGCGGCCCGGGGCAGGAGTATCTCGTCACCGGTCACAAGTGGTTCTTCTCCGCCCCCATGAGCGACGGCTTCTTCGTGCTGGCCGCCGCTGAGGCCGGGGTGTCTTGCTTCTTCCTGCCCCGCCTGCTCGAAGACGGGACGCCAAACCGCCTCCACTTCCAGCGCCTCAAGGACAAGTGTGGCAACCGTTCCAACGCCTCTTCGGAGGTGGAGTTCAGCGAAGCCTGGGGGGTCCTGGTGGGTGAGGAGGGCCGGGGCATCGCCACCGCCCTCACTTCGGCCGACTACACCCGCCTCGACTTCGCCGTCGGATCGGCCGGCCTGCAGCGCCGGGCCATCGCCCTCGCCCTCCATCACACCGAGCAGCGCCAGGCTTTCGGCAAGCCCCTGGCCGAGCACGACTCCATGCGCCGCATGCTGGCCGACCTCATCTTGGAGTGGGAGGCCGGCACCCGCCTCGCCTTCCGGGTGGCGGCCGCCGCTGACTCCGAAGAGGAGAGCGAGCACCTGGTGCTCCGCCTCCTCACCCCGGTGGCCAAGTTCTGGAACTGCAAGCGGGTCTCGCCAGTGGTGGAGGAGGCCCTGGAGTGCATCGGCGGCAACGCCTACGTGGAGGAGCACCCCATGGCCCGTCTCTACCGGGAGGCGCCCCTCAACAGCGTGTGGGAGGGGACGGCCAACATGATGGTGATGGACGTAGAGCGCACCCTCGATCGCCGGCCCGAGGCCCTGGCGGCCGTACTCGACGAGGTCCGTCCCACGGCCGGCGCCCATCCCGAGATCGCCCGCTCCCTAGGTCTGCTGGACGGTGTCGCCGCCGGCGGTCCCCGGCCCAACGGGCGGGCCGTCACCACCCTCCTGGCCCTCACCGTGCAGGCGTCGCTGCTGGCCCGCCACAGCCCGCCGGCCGTCACCGACGCCTTCTGCCAGGCCCGGTTGGGCGAAGCCCCGATGCCCGGCTTCGGGGTGGCCGAGCTGACCCCCGCCCAGATGGACACCGTGGTGGGCCGCTTCTTCCGGCGGTAACGGCCGTGCCCTACCGCCGCACCGAACGCCTGACCGCCCGGCTGGCCGAGGACCGGGAGCTGATCCTGGCCGCTGCCTGCGATGTGGTGCGCGACGGCGGCTTCACGACGGCCAAGATGGCGTCGGTGGCGGCCGCCGCCGGGGTGGGTACCGGCTCGCTGTACCGGCACTTCCCGTCCAAGGCCGCCCTCTTCTCCGAGATGCTGCGGGCCGTGTGCGCCCGGGAGCTGGAGGTGGTCCAGGCGGTGGCGGCCACCGGCGGGCCGGCCGCCGAGCGGCTGGGCGACGCCGCCGAGCTCTTCGCCCTCCGGGCCCTGCGCAGCCACGGCCTGGCCTATTCGGTCATCGTCGAGCCCATGGACCCCGAGGTCGACCAGGTCCGTCTCGACGCCCGCCGCCGCCTGGCCGATGTGTTCTCCGGCCTGGTGGCTGAGGGCATGGCCGCCGGCGAGCTCCCCGACCAGCCCGCCGGCACCGCCGGCGCGGCCCTCATCGGCGCCATCCTCGAAGCCTTGGTGTCCCCCCTGGCCTCCCCCGAGACGACGATCCCCGAGACCGTGGCCCGCGACATCCGCCACTTCTGTCTCCGCTCCGTGGGTGCCGCAGGATGACCGATGGAGCGGAGGCTGTCGCGCGGGCTTCGGAGGTAACGGTCTGGTCGGGGGTAGCCCAGCTGCGGAACCTTCCGGTATTGCCGGGACTGCGTGCGGGCCCGGAGTCGCTCGAACCGCCCATAATCGCCATTCCGGGGGCGCCGTGGTCAGCCCCCCGAAACTCGGATGCGCCGACACGGTCTCCGCGGTCACCATGGTCCGACCAGGGGGGCCAACCAGAGGAGGTGACCGTGACGCACGAACAGCCGTACCCGCCCTACCCGCAGGGCATGATTCTGCTCGTCGAGGTGGGCTCCACCGCGCACGGCACGGGCCTGCCCGGCGGCGAGGACCATGACGAGACTGCCATCGTCGTGGAGGACCCGGCGCAGGTGATTGGCCCAGGCCCGGCGATGGCGAACCACATGCAGCGGACCCAGCCGGAGGGGTGCCGCTCCGGTCCCGGTGATACCGACCGGCAGGTCTACAGCCTCCGCAGCTTCCTGGCGATGGCCGCGGCTGGCAACCCCAGCATCCTGCTCACCCTATGGGCCCCGGTCATCGAGAGTTCCGACATCGGCCGGGATCTGCTCGGCTTGCGCGACGCGTTCGTCGGCCGGCACGTGCTGCCCCGCTACCGCGGCTACATGCAGTCCCAGGTGATGCGGATGCAGGGTCTGAAGGGCTCGGGCCACGGCCGGCGGGGCGGCGGCAAGCGGGAGGAGCTGATCGCCGCCCACGGGTACGACACGAAGTTCGCCATGCACGCTGCAAGGCTCGGATTCCAGGGGCTACGAGCTGGTCATCACTGGTGGGCTGACACTGCCAGTCGCCGGTGAGGCGGGGGACTGGCTTCGGGCGGTCCGCCGGGGAGACGTGCCGTACGCCGAGTGGATGGCCCGCGTCGGCGAGCTCGACCGACAACTGGCTGCCCTTGAGGGGGATGATCGCTACCGGCCCGGGCCGGACCGTCCCCGGATCGAAGCGTTCTCGGTCACGGCCCACCGGCGGGCCTGGGACTGGTAGTCCTCGAAGAAGAGGGGTCTCTCAATCCCACCAGCGGGGCCGAGGGCCGTCTTCGTCATCGTCCCAGCTGACCCTCAAGTCCGGCGGCGCGCCTCTGGCTGGCAGTTGCCCATACCAACCGCCGGAGGCGCCGCCGAACATCTCCGGCGGGAGCCCTCCGGTCGCGTAGTAGCTGTCGGCCCGGTCGGGCGCGACCTCACAGGAGATCCAGTAGAAGGCCGCCTGAGCGCGGTAGCCAGCGGCGGTCCAGCGGGCGTGGTCGCCGGGCGTGAGCCGGTAGCGCCCCCATTCGGTCGCCGTGGCCGTGTCGAAGCCTCGGTCCCGCCAGGCACATGCCTCCTCCAAGCTGATCTTGTGGTCGAGGTAGGCATCTATGTCGGTAAAGCGGAAACCGGCCCGGCGCCAAGCCCTGGCCTCTGACAGAGCGAACTCGCTGCCGACGTAGCTTCCAATCGCTCGCAATGGCACTCCGGCCAGGACCCACCGGGCGGTGGTGACCAGGCCGATGCGCCACTCCCGCCATCGCCGGTAGGACGACCGGATCACGCCGAGCCTTCCTTGGTGCCGAGACGTCACGGGTGCCAGCTTCGTCGCTCAGTCGGCGAAGGCGAACTCGAAGACCTTTTCGTCCGCGGAGACCGCAGTCACGTCGGCGTTTCTCGGCGGGGCGCTGTCACCGATGACCTGACCCGCGACCCGACTCCGAGACCCTCACGCTACGGCGGAGCAGGGTCAGTGCGAACGTCCGGCCGTGCCCGATCAGGCTGTAATCGACGAGGAGACGCTTCATGTCGAAGTCGACTTTACGGGCGAACCCGGCGCTCGGAGAAGGGGGAGAAGCTTCGTCATGGGCGCCCTCAGAGCTGAACGGACCCGTCAGGCCGGGCGCTCGCTCAGGAGGTGGGCGTTCGACGCCACGGAGCCTCGGAGCGGTCGGACGTGCACGATGTCGTTGTCGACGTCGATGACCTGGGCCACGGCGCGGACGTCGCCCGACCCGACGATGACGTAGGCGCCGGGGACGAGGCGACTCGGATGGATGGCGTCGTCGAGGAAGGCCCAGGGCAGGCCCGTGTCGTCCATGGTGTTCAGGTCGACGATCAGGTCGAGTTCGATCTGCTGAGACATGACGATCCTTTGCTACCTCTCGACGTCATGATACGGGTTCGGGCGAAGCTCGATCCTCAGCTCGGTGAGGCGGGTGAGCGCCTCGGTCAGGTCGCCCGCGAAGGCGATCGTGACGTGCGGGGAACGGAAGGTGGGGACCACCTCGAAGCCGGCCTCCTCGAGCTCCCTGATGCCGAAGATGCCGAGCAGCGGGAACCGTTCTAGGTGGTCGGCCGCCAGGTCGTTCACTTCGGCGTCATTGCGCGCGTAGTAGCCGGAGAGCCCGTACCGGCCCCAGTCTTTGAACCGCTGGAGGAACCTCTCTGCCTGGTGGCCGCTGATCGCCGGGTCGACATCGTCGCCGCGGACGACGATCCGGGCGTCCTCCGGAACC
>JBOGFO010000566.1:0-3906 GCA_050743445.1 Acidimicrobiia bacterium | reverse complement strand
GGGCACGGTGGCCAGGACGGGGGCGCCAAGATGCTCTTCGAGGTCCTCCCGCCCGGCGAGCCGGCGGTCGAGGCGGGCCCGTCCGAGCATCAGCGCCGCGCCGGCGCCGGCGCCGAAGGAGGCACCTCCGAGCCCGTAGAGGAGGGGGCGAGGGTGGACCGGCCCCTCCGGGCGGCTGGCGGGGCTGACCACCGAGCCGACGTTGTCGGAGTCGACCACCTGGGTGGCAGCCAGGTTCTCGTGATACGGCGCCGCCTGGGCCGCGAGGTCGTCGACCCGGGCCCTGGCGGCGAGACCCTCGCCCGTGGCCGGGCCCACCGAGCCCAGGTCCTCCTGGGCCGCGCCCAGGTCCTCCTCGATGGGCTCCAGAGCGGCGCGGACGGAGTCCCGCCGCTCCTCCTGAATGGCTTCGAGCTGCTGGCGCTTCAGCTCCAGGTAGGCCTCGGCGTAGGCGGCCGCGCCCCGCTGCGCCTCCGAAGGGGAGGAGGCCTGGAACGTGAGATCGAGGATGCGGGTGCTACCGACCACGGTGACGCCGACCCGCGTCCGCAGATCCTCGACGGTGGCCGTGGTCTCCAGCCGGTCCTTCACCAGCTGGGCGACGCCGCCGGAGTGGATCAGCTCCCGCTCGTGGCCGGGGTTGACGTCGTCTCCGCCGCCGGACGGCTCGAAGGCGGGCGCCGCCATCGGCTGGACAAGGATCTCCGCCTTCGACACGTGGACCGGCGACACGATGCCGAACGCCCAGACGAGGGCCAGGACGCAGCCGGCCAGCGCTGCTCCGCCGAGCAGCCGGACGGAATCCAGATTGTTGGAGTAGCCCAACGAGACGGCCTCCGCGGTTTCGACGGTGGGGAGCGTCCCGAGCTCGCCTGTGGAGTGCTGTTGGTCGCCCTTCCGGCAGAGCCCACTGCCGGTGTGTTTCGCCCGTACCCACTCTCCGAATCCGTCAAACCACTCAAAGTCACCGAAAAGGCCGCCGGTTCAGTCGCGCGGTCCCCGTTCCTTCGGAATCGCCTCATCCGGGAAAGTACGGACGCGGTTCGCCGCGAGCTCAGCCGTGGTCGTGGCCGCCAGGTCCCGCAGGCGGTCGACGACCTGGCGGAGCCGAGCGGCCTCGGCCAGGGCGCGGGCTTCTTCCAAGCTCTTGTCCATGGTTGTTGCTGTTTGCCGTCTACGACCGAGATGAAACATGCGATATGGCGAAGTGTCGGGCCCGAACCGGTACAAATCCGGGCATTCCGAGAAAAATGCCTGGTCGCTCAGGCCGGCGGTTCGGGGCCGCCTCGGCTTGAGGTGCTGGCGATTCACGTGGCATCGCCACGCCGATCGCCATCGCCTCCAGTAATAGACGGCTTCTCGAAGCGCCTGACCGCGTCCTCGTCCCACTCCAGGCCGGCGCCGGGACGCTCGGGGATCAGCACGTGGCCGTCCTCCACCCGGACGGGCTCCTGGAGGATCGCCCGGGCGACATCCAGATACTCCAGCAGGTGCCCGGTGGGCGTCAGGGAGAGGAGGTGGGCGCTGAACTCGGGAAAGATGTGGCTCGACACCGGCAGACCCGCCGCCTGGGCCAGGGCGGCAGCCCGCAGCCAGCCGGTGACACCGCCGATCTTCATGACGTCGGGCATCGCCAGGTCGGACGCGCCGGCGGCGATGCTCTTGGCCAGGTCGTTGGGCCCCCACCAGTTCTCGCCGAGCTGGACCGGTGTGGCCACCTCCCGGGCGATGCGGGCGTGGCCGTCGAAGTCGTCGGCCCGGGTCGGCTCCTCGATCCACAGGAGCCCCTCTCCGTCCAGCTCCCGGGCCCGGCGGATCGCCTCCGGAATGCTCAGGCACTGGTTGTAGTCCACGGCCACCCGGGCACCTTGTCCGACCGCCTCCCGGATGGCGCGCACGGCCTCGATGTCCACATCCACATCGGCGAGGCCGACCTTCACCTTGTAGGCCGTGAAGCCGGACACCGCCAGCTGCTCCGCCTCCTTGGCCGCGTCGGCCGGGACCATGTTCCGCAGGCTGGCGTAGGCCGGGACCGGCCGGACCTCACCGCCGAGGAGGCGCACGAGCGGCAGGCCGGCAGCCCGGGCCTGGGCATCCCAGGCCGCCATGTCGACCCCGGCCATGGCCATACCCGTCAGGCCTTGCGGCCCGAGGAGGCGGAAGGCCGCCTGCAGCCGGGCCTCGATCGCCACCGGAGCGAGGGGGCAGCCCCGGATCAGGCTCTCCATACGGACCAGGAGATCGGTCACCGCCCCGAGAGCCACCGGCGTGTAGCAGAAGAGGTAGCTGCGACCGGTCACCCCCTCGTGGGTCAGCAGGTCCACGAGGACCAGCGGGGCCACCTCGATCCAGCCACCGGCCGTCTGGACCGGGGGATCGAGCGGGACCGCCACCGGCCGGGCCCGCAGGCCCGTCACCGTGAGCCCGCCGGACAGGCTCGAGGTCGGTTCTGCGCCGGGTTCCCCCACGCGCCGGAGCTTACGCCTGGCCAGCGTTCCGCCATCCTCCGCTCGCGTCCCCCGTTCCTTCTGGCCTGACCGCCGGAGCCGGCCTCACGCCGGGGCCCGGCGGTCCTCCTGGGCGTGGCGGCGCTCCTGGGTCACGAGCTCGACGGCGTGGTGCCCGTCCATGCTGAAGCGTTGCCAGGCATGGCGGGCCTCCATGAACGCCAGCTGCGAGGCGTGCTGCACCTCGAGCCAGGCGTGCTCGGCCGCATGCCGGACGCTGAGCTTCGTCTTCTGGGACCGGTCCGCCGCCGTCGCCTGGCCGTGCTCGGCCACGTGGCGGTCGGCCAGGGCGGAGTGCTCCTCCACGTGCCGGTTGAGCAGCGCCTCATGGGCCGCCAGGTGCTCCTTGGACATCCGGGCGTGGTCGTCGACGTGGCGGTGTTCGGTGTGGTCGTGCTCGGCGGTGTGGTCGCCGGAGGTGCCGGTCGGATCGCTCTGCTGCGCCATGGGTCATCACCTCGTCTCGGTGGACGACGTTCCCCAACGACGGTAGTCGTGATGAGAACCACCCGTGGGCGGGTGCCCGTTAGCCTCGCCCGCCATCGACATCCTCGTCGTCTGCACGGGCAACATCTGCCGCTCCCCCGTCGGGGCGGTACTCCTCGCCGCCCGCCTCGAGGAGCTCGGTGTCTCGGCCCACGTCCATTCCGCCGGGTTCGCTTCCCCCGGCCGGCCGGTCCCCGACCACGGCCTGGCCGTGATGGCCGCCCGCGGCTTCGACACCTCGTCCCATCGCAGCCGCCGGCTGTCCGCCGAGCTGGCGAGACCCGCGGACCTGATCGTGGCCATGGCCGGGGAGCACGTCGCCGAGATCCACGACCTGCATCCCGACCTGTGGGCGCGGACCTTCACCCTGAAGGAGCTCGTCCGGCGCGGTGAGCAGCTGGGTCCCCGCCGGGCGGGCGAGGATCTCGGGGGCTACGTGGCTCGGCTCCACGCCGGCCGGTCCTTTCCCGGCACCAACGGCTGGAGCGACGACGTGGACGACCCCTACGGCGGCCCGCGGTCCGTCTACGAGCACGCCGCGGCCGAGATCGACGACCTCACCAACCGGCTGGCGCGCCTCCTGGCCGGTTCCTAGACCAGCTCTGCCGTCCCGTTTCTAGACGAGCTCTGCTGCCCCGTTTCTAGACGAGCTCTGCTGTCCCGTTTCTAGACGAGCTCTTCGAGGGCCTTGGCCAGCAGGCCGGGGTCGTGGACCAACCCGTTGGGCGCGGCCAGGTCGGCCGCCACCGGCTCGATGTTGAGCGCTCGGACCACGATCTCGTCGGCTTCCAGGGTCCCGCCCTGGTGGTAGAGGAAGGAGTCGACCCGGGCGCCATGGGCCAGGACGGCCCGGAGGTGGTCGACGGCGTCGAGGCCGACGGTCTCGGGGACCTGGGGCCGCAGGTTGCACACG
>JBOGFO010000565.1:0-3693 GCA_050743445.1 Acidimicrobiia bacterium | reverse complement strand
CACCGAAGCCGCCGCCCCCGCCCCCGCCGCCACCGCCGCCGAAGCCGCCGGTGCCGCCGCCGGGTGCCCCCAGGAGGGTGGAAGCGAGAAAGAAGACCACGTCCATGCCGTCACCTCGTCGCAGGCGTCACTCCCCACGGTAGCGACTGGGGGGCGTGCGGCGCGCTCGGTTCGGTTCGGTCAGCTCCGGGCGAGGGTGCCCACGGTGGCGGAGAGGAAGGAGCTGTCGGCCACGTTCCAGTGGGTGGCCAGGTAGCTGCCCGGGTCCGGCCGGGGGTGGAAGTAGTCGTCGCCGTTGCAGTCGAGCAGGGCGTCGCCCTCGGCCGGGCACACGTTCTCGAGCCGGGTGAAGGGGGCGTCCTTGTAGCACATGACGTCGCCGTCGTCGGTGCAGTGCCCGAGGGGCGTGGCGTGGGGGGCGTTGAGGTTCACGCCGCCCAGGGTGTGGATCAGCTCGTGGGCCTCCACCGACGTCCCCCGGCTCTCCAGGAGCCCCCAGCAGGCGGTGTCGACCCGGGCCACCAGCCCGGCTCCGGCGCCGTCGTTGAGGTTGCCGGTGCTGCGCTCGTCGCGGTGGAGCTGGCCGATGCCGCACAGCACGTCGGAGTCCATCCACACCAGGTAGCGCCGGTCGGGCCGGTGGTAGCCCTGGGCGACCAGCTCGGCCACCGTGGCCCGGAAGTTGTCGTCGGCCACGGGTGAGAGCACGACCCGGTCCACCACCAGGCGGCAGTCGTTGTCGGTGACGAAGCGCAGGTGGCGGGTGGCGCCGTAGCGGGCGGCGGAGGAGGCGAACACGGAGTCGGTCTCGGCCGCCCAGCGCCGGATGTCTCCGACGACCTCCTGGTAGCGGTCGTCGCGGTCGGACGGCACGGCGTAGATGGCCTGGACCCGCTTGCCGTCGTAGCCGTTGCCGAAGCAGTGAATTCCCTCCGGGGCCCCGGGGTGGGGGCCGGGCCCGTCCGGGTCGACGGGCAGGAGGTCGCCCTCGGAATGGGCCGGGTCGTCGGCGCCGTGGGGATGGTGGTGGGCGGTCAGCGCCTCGAGCGGGTCGGAGCCGTGGGTGCAGGTCACCTTGCCCGAGGGCAGGGGGATTTCCTCCAGATCACCGCAAGGCCCGGACCCGGCCCCGTCGGCCCGGCCGGCGGGGGCGGGGACGAGCGTGGCCGCCAGCAGGCACAACGTGCCGGCCAGCATCCCTCGGCCCCGGAACCTGCCTCCGCCCATCCGACCCCTCTCTCGGGGCCGGATTCTTGCACGGGCCGAGGCGCCGCGTCAGCCGGAAATCATTGGAAATAAATGGGTTCCGCCTCGCCAGAGGCTCCCCGATAGCCATCGTCGGATCTCCGACAAACCGGACAAATGGGAACGTTTCCGGGGCCGGAAGCGTTGATACGGATAGAGGCTGGGCGCAAAGATCGGAGTTTCTGATGATTCGTCATGCTCGGATTTTCCTCCTCGCGGCAGCGAGCGCCGCTCTGGCGGTTTTGCCGTCCTCCGCTCAGGCGTCGGATGACCCGAGGTTCGAGGCCCAGTGGAGCCTGGACAGGATCGGGGCTGAGGCGGCCTGGGGCCGGGGCACCGGGGCCGGTGTGCGGATCGGGATCGTCGACACGGGTATTGATCTGGCCCACGAGGATCTGGCCGGCAAGATCGTCGAGTCCACCAGCTGTGTCGGTGCCAACGGGGACGCCTCCCAGTGCTCCGGCTCGGCCCAGGACGACCAGGGCCACGGCACCCACGTGGCGGGCATCGCCGCCGCCTACAAGGACAACGGCAAGGGTGTCGCCGGCGTCGCCCCCGACGCCGACCTGGTCGTGGCCAAGGTCCTCACCGCCACCGGCGCGGGGGCGGCCGAGGACATCACCGCCGGAATCAAATGGGTCGTCGACCACGGCGCCCAGATCGTGAACCTCTCCCTCGGGGACCCCGCCATGGTCATCACGTCGCTGCTCGGCCCGAACGACCTGACCGAGGGCATCCGCTACGCCTGGAGCCACGGCGCCATTCCGGTGGTCGCGGCCGGAAACTCCAACGTCCTCGGGCTCGGTCTCGAAGGCCGGTCCTACGGCGATCTGGACGCCATCGTCGTGGGCGCCACCGGTCCGGACGACACCACCGCCGAATACTCCACCTCGACCGGTCAGGCCAAGTGGGCCGTGGTCGCCCCCGGCGGCGTCGGCGACGGAAACAAGGCGAACGACATCCTGTCGACCATCTGGGCCAAGGGCCAGACCAACGCCTACGGCGCGCTGGCGGGTACGTCGATGGCCGCCCCCCATGTCACCGGGGCCCTCGCCCTGCTCCTCGGTGAGGGGCACACGCCCCTGAGCGCGATCCAGCGACTCCTCGAGACCACCGACCCGGTCGGCTGCGGCACGGCCAGCCCCACCTGCCAGGGCCGCATCAACGTCGACCGGGCCACTGCCCGGTAGGCATCACAGCAGGCACCGGTCGTATTTCGAGCCCCAGACGATCAACCATCGTCTGGGGCTCGTCCTTTGCTCAGGGCGCGACGAGGACCGGGCCGACCAGTGACGCCTTCCCGCTCAGCCGCACCCCGGCCGACGGTGCCGGCCGGCTGCCGGGAAGGCCCTGGCAGCGGGTGAGGCCGGCGTTCACCGTGACCGTGTCGGCGATGGCGCCCGCCGCCGAGTCGGCGGCCATCTTCCCGGTCAGGGTGACGACGAGGGGCGGGTCGCCCGGGTGGTAGTCGCCGAGGCTGGGCCACGTCACCATGGTCCCGTCGATGACACCGCCCCCGGAGGCCGACAGCAGGGTGAAGATGACCCCCGGATCGGCACTGACCACGTCGACCGCGGAGAGGCCTTCCAGGTCACAGGCCAGCCCGTCGAGGGCATCGGCGGCGTCGGGCACGGTGATGGTGAACGTGAACTCCTGGCCCGGATCGACGGGATCCTTGTCGACCACCTTGGACACGGGGACGGGGCAGCGCACCCCGCCCTCCGGAACGGCGACGGCCGCTTCCAGGTGGCCGATCCGCAGGTCGACGGCACCGCCGCCGGGATCGTTGGGGACGACGCTGAGGCGGATCAGATCGACGACCCCGGCGGCCGAGGTCCCGTCGGCGGCCACGACCGGCGAGGCGCCGGCCCCGCCCGGCCCGCGGGGCGGCATCCCGATGTGGGCCTCCACGAGCGGCGAGAGCGGCACCGACAGGCCTTCGCCGTCGAAGACCTCCTGGGTGGTGAACTCGGTGACCTCGCCGCCCCGGGTGATCCGCAGGAACGTCGAAGAGCTCTCCGCTCCGGCCGGGGCGTACTCCAGCCCGGCACCGCCCGCGTGGCCGGTGGCCAGGGCCCGCAGCACGGTCTCCCCCAGCACCTCGATGGTGACGGGGTCGCCGGAATCGGGCAGGACCTGGATGACCGCCGGCGCCTGGCGGGTCTCGGCCACCAGGGTGAAGACGCCCTCGGTCGGGCGCAGCTCGGTGGTGGAGTCGGACCGGGCGGCGTCGACGGCGACGACGGGCAGGACGACATCGGCGGCCTGGCCCGAGCCGTAGCCGAGCGGACGGCCGGCCACGCACGTCCGGTGGCTCCAGGCGGGAGCCGCCTCCCCCCGGGCCAGCGAAGCCGACGCCGTCGGTGGCGCCTCCACCAGCCGGGCCTCATCGGTGACCAGGTCGCCGGTGGGCGGGGCGGCCGCTTCCACTGCGCCCGCCACCAGCAG
>JBOGFO010000564.1:0-1592 GCA_050743445.1 Acidimicrobiia bacterium | reverse complement strand
GTGTTTACTTTGCGGCTGCTCGCCGGGTCTTGACCACGGCGGCGATCACGCAGGTGACGCCCATCCACAGCAGGACGCCGGCGGCGAGGAACAGGCCCACCTGACCTTCGGTGGAGGTGGCGTCCCGGGCGTAGGTCGTCACCGCCGCCCCGGCGGACATGAGGGCCAGCCCCAGGGCGGCCGTGTACCAGAGCGAGAAGGCAGCGGCCTCGGCACCCTCGGTCACCGAATGGGCCATCTTCACTCCGAGGAAGATGGCGAGGAGCCCGATGCCGAGGTAGACGAACCCCCGCCCGAACTTGTCGGTGGCGAAGGCGAAGACGCCCAGCCCGGCGACGAAGGCACCGCCGGAGAGCAGGATCCGCAGCTTGACCTGCTCGCCCGGGGCGACGCCTCCCGGATTGGTCTGGGGCTCGGTCATCCCTGCATTTTGCCAGGTGTTGGGCCAGGCCCAAAGGCGGGCGGGATCAGCTGCTGCGCCAGTCGGCCCGGGTGATGAGGATGATCTCGTCGAGTGAGCGGACGAGCGCCGAGGCGATCTCCCGGGCCTCGGGCGCCTCGTGCTCGGGGATCAGGCGGTTCAGACGGTCGACGTCCCCGTTGATGCGGGCGAGGATCATCTGGATCTCGCCGAGCAGCTCCTTCTGGTTGTTGCGCATCTCCTCCATGGTCACCATCATCGTCCGCCGGCTCCGCATCGTGGCGAAGACAGCGATGAAGGCGGTGACCGCCAGGGCGAGGTTGAAGGTGAATTCCATGTCCGGCCTCCCGTCGCCTGGCGCACCCCGAGGCTACTTCGTCCTCGGCGGCCGGGCCCTGTGCCGGGTCAGGCCGACTTCACGTCCAGGTTGATCACGCCGAGGTAGCCGGAGCCGTCCTTGGTCACGGTGAGGATGGTCTCCTCCTGGAAGATCCCGTCGTCGGTGTTGAACGTGTTCCGGCCGGTGTCGCCGGCGTAGGGCTGGGCGGCGTAGACCTCGGAGCTGAGCTTCTCGTCGAAGTACAGCTGGCTGGTGAGCACCTCGGTGTTGTTCAGGTGCACCTTGGTGTGGATATGGACCGTCCGGCCCGTGTACCAGCCCGGGTAGACGGTCGTGAACTCGACGATGCCCGCCGCGTTGGTGATCTGGGTTCCCCGCAGGTAGCGGGTGTTGTCGGTGGCGGTGGCGCCCCCTCCGCCGCCCCCTCCGCCGCCGGGGCCGGGTCCACCACCGCCGCCGGGGCCGGGGCCGCCGCCCCCACCGCCCGTGCTGGCCGACTCGAAGCCGGAGTAGAGGCCGGTGGCATCGCAGTGCCAGATGTCGACGGCGGCGTTGGCCACCGGGGTGCACGTCCCGTTCTCCCGGACCCGGATGGCGAGGCGCAGCACCGTGCCCTCCCGGTCCTCCCGGATGTCGTTGCGGACCGAGTCGATGTCGAGGTAGTACGGGCCCTCGGTCTGTTCCGGAGTGAGGGCGCAGGCGCCGGCGGCGTTGAGCAGCTCCTCGGCGCTCCCGGAGGCGGCCGGCGCCGCCGTGGCGGTGGTGCTCGTGCCGGTGTCGTCGGTGGCGGCGGTGTCGTCCGTGGCGCCGCTGTCACCGTCGTCGTTGCCG
>JBOGFO010000563.1:0-3106 GCA_050743445.1 Acidimicrobiia bacterium | reverse complement strand
GCTCACGAGTTGATCTGCGTGACGGACGTGGACCGGAGCGTGTCGGGCAGCACGTTGCTGATCAGGGGAAAGGCGGGGAGCAGAGGATGGTGCTCGTAGTCGTAGGTCAGCTGCACGGTGATGCAGTTGGCCGATGGTGTGCCGGTGCAGGGCGCGACGGTGAACGTGCACGTGAGGCCTCCGCTGCCGCAGGTCTTCCCGAAGGCGTTGACCGACTTCGCCGCCGCCGTGGCCGCCGTGCTCGAGGCGCTGGCGGCGGAGACGGTCACCGCAGCCCGGGCGCCCTCGGCGGCTGCCTGGGTCATCCCTTGCTTGAAGGAGAGGATGTAGCCCAGGGTCACGATCCCGAAGATCAGGGTGAGGAGGAGGACGATGGACAGGGACAGCTCGACCAGGGTCGCGCCGCGTTCGTCCTGGGCGCGGCGCTTGCCGGCGCCGGATGGGCGGTCGTGGTCACGAGCCATTGCATCCCTCTCCCATGTCTCCTTGGCTATGTCGGACGACGGGGGGGCGCGCTCCATAGTCAGGGCGGGCCATTTCCGGGTGGGCGGGGGACTAGCCACGCCCGGGCAACTCGGGATCAGGTGGTCGTAGACTCCGCCGCCATGCCGGATTCCGAGTCTCCCGATCGGCTGCTGGTGGGCCTGACGGGAGGGATCGGCTCGGGGAAGTCGACGGTGTCCGGCGCCCTGGAGGAGCGGGGGGCGGTGGTCATCGACGCCGACGCCATCGCCCGCCAGGTGGTGGAGCCCGGGACACCGGGGTTCGACGCCGTGGTGGACCGCTTCGGCCCCGCCGTCGTCGCCGTCGACGGGAGCCTCGACCGGGCCGCCCTGGCCCGCCTGGTCTTCGAGGACGCCGGGGCCCGGGCCGACCTCAACGCCATCGTCCATCCCCTGGTGGCCCAGGAGAGCCAGCGGCGGGTGACCGCCGCCCCCGCCGGTGCGGTGGTGGTGATGGACGTGCCGCTCCTGGTGGAGGCGGCCCGGAGCGGCTACGACCTGGTCGTGGTGGTCGAGGCCCCCGCCGGGGTGCGCCTGACCCGCCTGGTCACCCGGGGGATGGATCCCACCGACGCCCGCCGGCGGATGGAGGCCCAGGCGTCGGACGAGGAGCGGCGGCGGGTGGCCGACGTGGTGGTCGACAACGGCGGCTCTCGGGACGACCTGGAGGGCCAGGTGGCCGGGCTGTGGGCTGACCTGCAGCGGTGGCGGGGCCGGCGGTAACGGTCACACCCCACCGTTACGATGCTGGTCGATGCCCCCCTTCCAGCTCGTGTCCGATTTCGCGCCGGCTGGCGACCAGCCGGCGGCCATCGAAGCCCTGTCGCGGGGCCTCGAGGCCGGCGACCGGTTCCAGACCCTCCTCGGCATCACCGGGTCGGGGAAGTCGTTCACCATCGCCGGGACGATCGCCGCCGTGCAGCGCCCCACGCTGGTCCTGGCGCCGAACAAGAGCCTGGCCGCCCAGCTGACCAGCGAGTTCCGGGACTTCTTCCCCAAGAACCGGGTCGAGTACTTCGTGTCCTACTACGACTACTACCAGCCCGAGGCCTACATCCCGTCGTCGGACACGTACATCGAGAAGGACAGTTCGATCAACGACGAGATCGACCGGCTCCGCCACTCGGCCACCTCGGCGCTGCTCTCCCGCCGCGACGTGATCATCGTCGCCTCGGTGTCGGCCATCTACGGCCTCGGGGCCCCCGACGAGTACGCCACCCAGCTGCTGACGCTGGAGGTGGGGGACGAGCGCGACCAGCGGTCCATCCTCTCCAAGCTCGTGGACATGGCCTACGAGCGCAACGACATGAACTTCGTCCGCAACAAGTTCCGGGTGCGGGGCGACACCATCGAGGTGTTCCCGGCCTACGAGGAGCGGGCCGTCCGCATCCAGCTCTTCGGCGACGAGGTGGAGCGCATCGTCTCGGTCGACCCGGTGACGGGCGAGATGGTGGAGGAGCTGGAGAAGCTGGTGGTGTTCCCGGCGTCCCACTACGTGGTCTCCAAGGCCCGCATGGACCGGGCCATCAACCAGATCGAGGACGAGCTGAAGGACCGCCTGGCCAAGCTGGAGGCGGGGGGGAAGCTGCTCGAGGCCCAGCGGCTGCGGATGCGCACCACCTACGACCTCGAGATGCTGCGCGAGGTCGGGGTGTGCTCGGGGATCGAGAACTACTCCCGCCACCTCGACGGCCGTTCCGCCGGCCAGAAGCCCTACACCCTCCTCAACTACTTCCCCGACGACTTCCTGATGGTCATCGACGAGTCGCACGTGGCCGTCCCCCAGCTCCACGGGCAGTACGAGGGTGACCGCTCCCGCAAGGAGACCCTGGTCGACCACGGCTTCCGCCTGCCGTCGGCCATGGACAACCGGCCGCTCCGGTTCGACGAGTTCATGGAGGCGGTGGGCCAGGTGGTGTTCATGAGTGCCACCCCGTCGCCCTTCGAGCTCGAGGTGTCGAACCGGGTGGTGGAGCAGATCGTCCGGCCCACCGGGCTCATCGATCCCCAGGTGGTGGTCCGCCCGACCCGGGGCCAGATCGACGACCTGGTGGCCGAGATCCGCGCCCGCGAGTCGGCCGACCAGCGGGTGCTGGTGACCACGCTGACCAAGAAGATGGCCGAGGACCTGAGCGAGTACCTGCTCGAGCTGGGGGTGCGCGTCCGCTACCTCCACTCCGACGTCGACACCATCCAGCGGGTGGAGATCCTCCGGGCGCTCCGGCTCGGGGAGTACGACGTGCTGGTCGGGATCAACCTGCTGCGGGAGGGCCTCGACCTGCCCGAGGTGTCGCTGGTGTGCATCCTCGACGCCGACAAGGAGGGGTTCCTCCGCTCGGAGACGTCACTGATCCAGACCATGGGGCGGGCGGCCCGCAACGTCGAGGGCCAGGTCGTGATGTACGCCGACCAGGTGACCGACTCGATGCGCAGGGCCATCTCGGAGACGGAGCGCCGCCGGGGGCTGCAGATGGCCTACAACCTCGAGCACGGCATCGACCCCCAGACGGTGCGAAAGAAGGTGTCCGACATCCTGGAGATGATCCGGGGCCGCACCGACGAGGGGGCTCCCCTCCCCAAGGGGCGGGGCCGGCGCTCGGCCC
>JBOGFO010000562.1:0-18471 GCA_050743445.1 Acidimicrobiia bacterium | reverse complement strand
CGCCGCCACCGGCGAGTACAAGCTCTCGGCCCCGCCCGGGACCTACACCCTCCGCGCCCGGGCCGAGTCGTGGGAGCACGAGGACGACTTCGAGTGGCGGCCGGGCCGCGACGCAGCCCAGGTCTCGGCGGACGGCTTCGCGCTGACCGGCGACCGCCGCCAGGATCTCCGCCTCCCCCTGGTCCCGTTCCCGGTGCGGGTGCTCGACCCCAGCGGCCAGCCCGTGGCCCAGGCCTGGATCGAGAGCGCCAGCGACGGGACGGCCGACACGACCGGCCAGCTCTTCCCCGGAGCCGCCACCAGGGGTTCGTTCTCCAGCAACCGGTGGACGGACTCCAGCGGGGTGGCCACCCTGCAGGTCCTCCCCGGGGTGCCCTTCACCGCCTCCGTCGACCCGCCCGGCGACCGGGGGCTGCCCGCCGTGGCCCACATCTCCGGCACCGCCACCGGCGCCGACGTCCACCTGGAGGACGGCGCCACCCTCCAGGGCCGCCTCCGGGCGCCGGACAGCAGCCCCGAGAGCGCCAACCACGGCTGGCTGGTGCCCGACTCGGGCCCCCGCCGCGCCATCACCCTCGGCCCGGACGGCGCCTACGCCATCACCGCCGTTCCCGGCCGGTACCGGATCGAGCTCGACACCGAGGACGACTTCTCCCGGCCGTCCGACGACGAGGCCTCCTGGAGCCTGGTCTCCAGCGCATTCGACCTGGACGACGACACCACCTTCGACCTCACCATCGCCGACCGGGGTGCCACCGTCCGGGCGGTGGGCGAGGACGGTTACGACCTCATCGGCGACTTCGACAGCCGGGCCTCGGGCGCCAGCATCGAAGACTTCGAGCTGGCCCCCGGCTTCACCGCTTCGTCGACCTTCTCCCTGTTCGGGCCGGGCTCGTCGAACTCGCTGTCCCTGCCGGTGCTGGCCCCGTCCCGGGCGACGACCAGCTTCGAGACCGACATCGGGGGCGTCGGGTTCGATGTCTCCCTCCCCAGGCTGTACGTGGCCCCCGGCGAGGACACCGTCGTGGCCGTCGTGGCCGGGGCCGTCCGCTTCCTGTCCCGCCACCCCGAGGGCCTCCTGGTGACCAATCACGCCGACGGCTCCGCCACCGTGACCTGGAACCCCCCGACGGACGACGGCGGCTCCCCGGTGACCGGCTACCTGGTCAGCGCCGTGGCCAACGAGCCCGGGGGCAAGCAGACCCGGACCCGAACCTTCGTCAAGGCCCCCGCCACCTCCGGCACCTTCTCGGGCCTGACCCTGGGCCGGGAGTACCGCTTCGCCGTCGCCTCCATCACCGCCCGGGGGGTCGGCGGTGAAGCCAACACCCGCTGGACCCTGATCTCGGCGTCGAACCCCGGGCCGCAGGACCCGATGCTGCCGGAGCCGCCCGCCCAGGACCCCCCCGCCGCCGGCAACGCCGACACCCCGCAGCCCGCCCGCCCCGGCTACTGGATGCTCGGCGCCAACGGCCAGATCCACATCTTCGGCGAGGCCGCCGAACTCGGCTCCCCCATGGGCACGCTCGGCGCCGCCCGGGCCGTCGACGTCGAGCCGACCCCCACCGGCGCCGGCTACTGGATCCTCGACGACGCCGGCCGGGTCACGGCCCACGGTGACGCCCTGGCCGGCCTCGGCCCGGTCGACCGCAGCCGCCTCGCCTCCGGGGAGAAGCCCACCAGCCTGTCGGCCACCCCGTCCGGCCAGGGTTTCTGGATCTTCACCACCCGGGGCCGGGCCCTCGCCTTCGGCGACGCCACCTTCCTCGGCGACGTGTCCGCCATCACCCTCAACGGCCCGGTCCTCGACTCGGTGGCCACCCCGTCGGGGCAGGGCTACTTCATGGTCGCCGCCGACGGCGGCATCTTCACCTTCGGCGATGCCACCTTCGCCGGCTCCATGGGCGGCCAGAAGCTCAACGCCCCCGTGCAGTCCCTGGTCCCCGACGGCGACGGCGCCGGCTACTGGCTGGTCGCCGCCGACGGCGGCGTCTTCTCCTTCGACGCCCCCTTCAAGGGCTCGCTGGGCTCCGTCCGGCTCAACCGGCCCGTGACCGGCATGGTCCGCTACGGCGACGGCTACCTGATGGTGGGCGAGGACGGCGGCATCTTCAACTTCTCGAACCTGGCCTTCTCCGGCTCACTCGGCGCCGACCCGCCCGACCATCGCATCGTCTCGGTGGCCGCCATCCGCTGATCCGGCGGGCATACCTGCCGGCAGAGGCTCCAAAACCGGACCCACCTGCCGATAGGGATCGGCGATGACCCTGCTCGCAGCCTTCGAGTGGTTGGAGCTGGGAGTGTTCGTCGTGCTCGCCGGCGCGTCCCTGGAACAGTGGCGCCGCCGGCGGGAGGAGTCGGCCGCCTGGCTGGCGGTCACCTTCGGCCTGCTCGGCGGGATCCTCCTGGCCGACCGGTTCGTGCCGTACTCGCTCAAGACGACGGGCGACTGGTTCGACCGGCTGCTCATCGTCGACCTCGCCCTGTTCCCGTACTGCCTCTCCCGCTTCACCTCCGCCTTCCCGGGAACCTCGTACCGGGCCCGGCGCGCCGCCGGACGGGGCACGGCCCTGGTGGTGGCCGCCACCGTCGCCCTCCCCACCATCCCAGGGGGGCACCCCGGGTCGTGGCCGTGGTGGTACCAGGCCTACGTCGCCGTGTTCCTCGCCGGCTGGACCGCCCTCTCCCTCCTGTCGGTGGCCCGCCTGTGGCGCTGCGGCCGGGGCCAGCCCGAGGTGGCCCGGCGCCGGATGCGCATGCTGGCCATCGCCGCCGTCGTCCTCAACCTCACGATCTTCCTCCTGGCCAACTCCTACGACCACGCCTGGACCGGCCTGTTGAGCGGGGCGCTCTTCCTCATCGGCTTCGCCCCTCCCCCGACGCTGCGGGCCCGCTGGCGGCGTCCCGAGCTGGAAGCCTTCCGCCGGGCCCAGGCCGACCTGATGAGCGCCGACACCTCGGAACGGGTGACCACGCTGATGCTGCCCCACGCCGCCGGTCTCGTCGGCGCCCGGGCGGCCGCCCTCATCGACGCCGACGGGCAGGTGCGGGCCTGCCACGGGATCGCCGGGTCCGACGCCGCGGACCTGGCCGGGAAGCTGCCCCTCTCCGATGCGGCCCACCAGGCGCCGGTGATCCTGCCCGACGTGGTGGCGGTACGGGTCGGGTCGGGCTGGCTGGCGGTGGTCACGACGGCGTCGACGCCTTTCTTCGGGACCGAGGAGCTCGGGCTCCTCCAGACCCTGGCCCGCCTGGCCGGCCTGGCGCTCGAACGGGCCGAGCTCTTCGACCGGGAGCGGATCGGCCGTCAGGCCCTGGCCGAGCGGGAGTTCCTGCTGGCCGAAGCCCAGCGGACGGCCCGGCTGGGCAGCTACACCTGGGACCTGCGGACGAGCGTCAGCATCTGGTCGGACGAGATGTACCGCATCCTCGGGTTCGACCCCGGGCAGGTCGACAACCACGGGGAGGCCTTCGCCGCCTGCGTCCACCCCGGCGACCGGGAGCGGGTGTTCGAAGCCTGGCAGGCGGCCCCGAAGACGGCGGTGGCGACGTCGCTCGAGTACCGCATCATCCTGCCCACCGGCGACACCCGGTGGGTCCACGGCCAGGTCCGCCCGGTCTTCGACGACGGGTCCCTGATGCAGCTCAGCGGGACGGTCCAGGACATCACCGAACGCAAGCTGGCCGAGGAGGCCATCCTCTTCCAGGCCGGGCACGATTCGCTCACCCAGCTGCCCAACCGGGCCCTGTTCCTCGACCGGCTCGGTCAGGTGCTCGCCCGGCGCCACCGCCACCCGTCGGGAACGGCGGTGCTGTTCCTCGACCTGGACCGGTTCAAGTGGCTCAACGACAGCCTGGGCCACGCCGCCGGCGACGAGCTGCTGGTGACGGTGGCCGCCCGCCTGCAGAACGCCATGCGGACCGAGGACACCGTGGCCCGGTTCGGAGGCGACGAGTTCGTGGTCGTCTGCGCCGACCTGGCCGACGAGGCCGAAGCCGAGGCGATGGCCGACCGGCTGGCGTCGGTGCTGGCCGCTCCGCTGGTGATCGCCGGCGAGGAGACGACCGTCACGGTCAGCATCGGGATCGCCTACTCCCCACCGGAGAGCACGGAGGCGACCCCCGAATCCCTCGTCCGGGATGCCGACGCCGCCATGTACCGGGCCAAGGAACAGGGCCGGAACCGCTACGCCGTGTTCGACACCACCACCCTCGAGCTCGCCCTCGCCCGCCACGAGACGGCCAACGCCCTGCGCCGCGGCATCGACCGCGGCGAGCTCGTCGTCCACTACCAGCCGGCCCTCGACCTGGCCAGCGGCCGGGTCGTCGGGGTGGAGGGGCTGGTGCGCTGGAACCATCCCCAGCGCGGCCTCCTCGCCCCCGCCGAGTTCATCTCCCTGGCCGAGGAGACCGGCCTCGTCGTCCCGATCGGCACCGAGGTCCTGGCCACCGCCTGCCGCCAGGTCATGGCCTGGCAGCAGGGCGGCGGGGGCCAGAACGAGATGTCCCTCTCGGTCAACCTGGCCGCCCGCCAGCTGCTCGCCCCCGACCTCTGCGCCGTGGTCGAGGAGGCGCTGACCGATTCGGGCTTCGAAGCCGACCGGCTCTGCCTCGAGATCACGGAGAGCGCCCTGCTGGAGGACAGCGACTCGAGCACCCGGGCCCTCAACCGCCTGAAGGCGCTGGGCGTCCGCATCGGGGTCGACGACTTCGGGACCGGCTTCTCGACGCTGACCTACCTCAAGCGCTTCCCCGTCGACATCCTCAAGATCGACCGGTCCTTCGTGGCCGGCGTGTGCCGGGACCGGGAGGACCGGGCCATCGTGGCCAGCATCGTCGACCTGGCCCACGCCTTCGGGCTGACCACCACCGCCGAAGGCGTGGAGACCGCCGAGCAGCTGACCGAGCTGCGGTCCCTCGGGTGCGAGCAGGGCCAGGGCTACCTGTGGAGCCGCCCGCTCCCGGCCGATGCGGCCGGTGGGTGGATCGCCGCCCGGGTGCAGACCCGCCCGGGGAGCGCGGTGCTCCCAGCCGGTCCGGACGACCCCGTCGTCGAGCCCGCTCCGGGCAGTCCCGTCGGTCGCCACCGTGTCCTCCTCGTCGACGACGACCTCTCGCTGCGCCGGCTCACCCGCCTCGTGCTCGACGACGACCGGAACTTCGAGGTCGTCGGCGAGGCCGGCGACGGGCGCGAGGCGGTCGCCCTCGCCCGTCGCCTCCACCCCGACCTCGTCCTGCTCGACCTGGCCATGCCCGGCATCGGCGGGTTGGAGGCCCTCCCCATGATCCGGGCTGTGGCCCCCGACGCCCGGGTCGTCGTGCTCTCCGGGCTGGAGCCCGACGCCTTCGCCGACGCCACCCGGCGCCAGGGCGCGCTCGCCTACTGCGCCAAGGGCGGCGACCCGACCACGCTGCCCGACGTCCTCGGGGTCCTGCTGGCGCAGCCGGCCTAAAACCGCTTGGCCTAGAACTTCACCGCTTTGAACGCCCGGGTCTGCTCGGTGAGGGCCCGCTCGGTGGGAAGGCGCTCCATGGACGAGGCGCCGTAGAAGCCATGGCAGTGCTTGGTGTGGGCCAGCACGTAGCCGGCGTCTTCGGGTTCGGACACCGGTCCGCCGTGGACGAGGATGATGACGTCGTCGCGGACGGCGAGGGCGGCGTCGGCCCACTCGTCGACCAGCGCCGGGCAGTCCTCCAGCTTCTTGGCGGTGTCGGCGCCGATGGAGCCTCCGGTGGTCAGCCCCATGTGGGCCACGATGATGTCGGCTCCGGCCTCCGCCATCTTCGCCGCCTCGTCGGCGTTGAACACGTAGGGGGTGGTGAGGAGGTTCTTCTCCCGGGCCAGGGCGATCATGTCCACCTCGAGGTCGTAGCCCATCCCCGTCTCCTCCAGGTTGGCCCGGAAGCTCCCGTCGATGAGCCCGACGGTGGGGAAGTTCTGCACCCCGGAGAAGCCCAGCGCCCCCAGGTGGTTGAGGAACCGGTCGAAGTTGCAGAACGGGTCGGTGCCGTTGACCCCGGCCAGGACCGGGGTGTTGCGCACCACCGGCAGCACCTCGGAGGCCATCTCCACCACGATCTGGTTGGCGTTGCCATAAGCAAGGAGGCCGGCCAGCGAACCCCGCCCCGCCATGCGGTAGCGGCCGGAGTTGTAGATGACGATGAGGTCGATGCCGCCCGCCTCCTCGCACTTGGCCGACAGGCCGGTGCCGGCACCGCCCCCCACGATCGGTTCGCCCCGGTCCACCATCCCCCGGAACTTGGCCAGCAGATCCTCACGGCTGATGCGGGGCATGGGTTCTCCTCTCCTCAGGCGACGGTGAGCTCGCAAAAGGCCGCCACCACAGCGGCGGCGAACTCGGGGTCGTTGATGTGGTGCGGCAGCCGCACCAGGCGCCGGTCGGCGGTCTCGGTCACGGTGGCGGTGAGGGCGTCGAAGAGCGCCTTGTCGGCGCCCTCGTCACGGAAGGGCCCGCCGGGGGCGTCGATGGCCGACACACCACCTTCGGGGATGAGGAACCGGACGGGGCCATTGCAGGCGTTGAGCTTCTCCCCGATCCACTCGCCGATCCGGCCGCACTCCTCCGGCGTCGTCCGCATGAGCGTCACCTGGGGGTTGTGGACGTAGAGGTTCCGGCCCTGGTAGCGCTCGGGCACCGTGTCGGCGGCCCCGAAGTTGACCATGTCGAGGGCCCCGCAGGAGCCGACGTAGGGCACGCCGGTGCGGGCGATGGCCCCGAGGCGGTCGGGCCCGGCGGAGAGGACCCCGCCCATCAGGTGGTCGCACACCTCGGTGGTGGTGACGTCGATGACCGCCTCGATGAGGCCGGAGTCGACCAGCTTCTCCATGGACCGGCCGCCGGTGCCGGTGGCGTGGAACACCAGGCAGTCGTAGTCGCCGGCCAGCAGCTCGGTGATCTGCGTGACGCAGGGCGTGGTGACGCCGAACATGGTGAGGCCGAGCGCCGGCTTGAGCCCGGTCGCCTCTCCCCCGTCCGGGTCGGCCACCGGCCGGGCCACCATGCCGGCCAGGGCGTGGGCGGCGTTGCCCAGCACCCGCCGGGAGATGCGGTTGAGGCCGGCCACGTCGGTGACGGAGTGGACCATGGCGATGTCGCTCGGCCCCACATAGGCGGACACGTCGCCCGACGCCAGCGTCGACACCATCACCTTGGGGATGCCGACGGGCAGGCCCTGCATGGCCGGGGTGACGAGCGCCGTCCCGCCGGAGCCTCCCAGGCCGATCACGCCACCCACGTCGGACCGGCCGGCCAGGAAGCGCTCGAAGGCGGCGGCCATGGCCCCCACCGCGCTCCCCCGGTCGCCGGTGAAGACGGCGGCCGCCCCGTCGGGATGGCAGGCGGCGACCTCGGCGGCGGCCACGTCGGTGCCGGCCACACCGGCGCCGGACCCGCGGTCACCGACGGTGGAGAGATCGACGGTCACGGTCTCCACGCCCGCCTCCCGGATGAGGCCGGCGACGTAGGCCAGCTCGTCGCCCTTGGTGTCGAAGGTGCCCACCACGTAGGCCTTGGCCACGACGTCCACCTCCCTGCTCCGCGCCCCGCGTCAGAAGGCCGAGGCTACCTCGCGGGTTTGCCGGCGACGTTTCGATGGTTATAGAACCTTCGCGCCATCGCGAAAGGACGCCCCCCATGACAGAACGCCGGTCCCCCGTGAACAGCGACGCCGATCCCCTCCCCATCGGCTCGGTCCCCCCCGTAGGAGAGATCCCCTCGAAGATGCACGCCCAGGTCGTCCGCCAGGCCCGCTATGGCGAGCCGGCCAAGGCCTTCGAGGTCGAGGTCGTCGACACCCCGGCCATCGGACCCGACGAGGTCCTCATCGCCGTGATGGCGGCGGGGATCAACTACAACAACGTGTGGGCCGCCCGGGGCTACCCGGTCGACCAGGTGGCCGTCCGCCAGAAGCAGGGCGAGCCCGAGGACTTCCACGTGGGGGGCAGCGACCTGTCGGGCGTCGTCTACGCCACCGGCGACGCCGTCACCAACGTGAGCGTCGGCGACGAGGTCGTCGTCCACCATGGCTGGTGGTCGCCCGACGACTCGTGGGTCCAGGAGGGGAAGGACCCGATGGTGTCCGCCTCGGCCCGGATCTGGGGCTACGACACCAACTACGGCTCCTTCGGCCAGTTCAGCCGGGCCCAGGCCCACCAGGTCATGCCCAAGGCCGAACGGCTCACCTGGGAGGAGGCCGCCGCCCCCACCCTGGTGGGCACCACCGCCTACCGGATGCTCCACGGCTGGGCTCCCAACACCGTCCAGCCCGACGACGTCGTACTCGTCTGGGGCGGCTCCGGGGGACTCGGCTCGCAGGCCATCCAGCTCGCCCGCCACGCCGGCGCCCAGGTGGTCGCCGTCGTCTCCGACGAGGAGCGGGGCGCCTACGCCCAGAAGCTGGGGGCGGCGGGCTTCATCAACCGGCGGGACTACAGCCACTGGGGGATCCCACCCCGGGTCGACGACGCCGCCGGCCAGAAGGAGTGGGGTGCCGGCGCCCGGGCCTTCGGCAAGAAGGTGTCCGAGATCCTCGGGGCCCGCCGGGATCCGGCCATCGTCTTCGAGCACCCGGGGCAGGACACCATCCCGACGAGCATCTACCTGTGCGCCTCGGGTGGCATGGTCGTCATCTGCGCCGGCACCACGGGCTACGACGCCGTCGTCGACCTGCGCTACCACTGGACCCGCCAGAAGCGCCTCCAGGGCTCGCACGGCACCAACGACGAGCAGGCCTATGCCTACAACGACCTCGTCCGCCAGGGCGCCATCGATCCTTGCCTGGGCAAGATCCGCCCCTTCACCGAGATCCCCGACGCCCACGAGGCCATGGCCCGGGGCGATGAGGTCTTCGGCAACACCGTCTGCCTGGTCGGGGCGGCCGAACCTGGCGCCGGCCGGCAGGGGTAACGCCCCGTGCCCCGAACCGTCGCAGCACCAACGAGAGGGAGCAGAGGCGAACCGGTGGCCGCCGAGGCGATGGCCGAGCTCTTCCGCGTCCTTGGTGACCCGACCCGCATCGAGATCCTCCGGCTCCTCGCCGCCGACGACGAGGTGGCGTGCACGACCCTCGAGCAGGTTCTCCCCATCTCCAAGTCGACGATCTCGTACCACATCAAGGCCCTCAAGACGGTGGGGCTCCTCAGCGTCCGCAAGGCCGGGCGGTACTACCACTACACCCTGCACCGCCACCGCCTCGACGCCCTCCTCCCGGGGTTCGTGGACAGCCTCGGCCGGGCGGTGCCGGAGAGGAGTGCCGAAAAAAACCGGCCCTAACCCGGTCGTCTGCCGTGCTCCGGGCCTCGCGATGCCTTATTTTCAATAGATGGAACCCGAGGTGGTGGCGCCCGCCGGGCCTTTCCGGCGGCACCGGGCTCTCATTGCCGGCCTGGCCGGGCTGGCGCTGGGCGCCGGGGCCCTGGTGGGAGTGGCTCCGTGGTCGAAGGCCAAGCCCGTGCGGATCGCCGCCGCCCCGAAGCCCGCCCCGACGACGACGGCGGCACCGGCCACCACCACCACGACCGCCGCTCCGGCCGTGCTCGAGATCGTCTCGACGACCACCACCACTGTCGCCCCGCCTCCGGTGACGGCCCCGCCGGCCCCCGCTCCGACCCCGGTGACGTACGCGCCCCTCACCTTCGGCGCGCGGCTGGAGCTGGCCATGGGCGGCCTCCCGGGATGCCTGGTGGTGGAACAGGACGGCGCCGTCATCTTCGAGCGCAACCCGGCCCTGTCCCTCGTTCCCGCCTCGACCCAGAAGCTGATGGTGGGCATCGCTGCGCTGGCCCGCCTCGGGCCCGACTACCGGTTCGAGACCAAGGTGGTCGCCCCCGCCGCCCCCACCGGCGGCCGCCTGGCCGACGCCTGGATGGTCGGGGCCGGTGACCCCTACCTGGCCACCCCCGACTACATCGGTTACGCCGCCTCCAAGCCCCGTCTGGTGAGCCTGCCCCTCACGCCGCTCACCAGCCTGGCCGACGCTCTCGTCGCCGCCGGCGTCCAGGAGATCCCGGGCGGCCTCCACGGCGACGAATCCCGCTACGACACCGCCCGGTCGGTGCCGTCCTGGAAGCCGTCCTACGTGCAGGAGGCCGAGGTGGGCTCCATCGGCGCCCTCACGGTCAACGAGGGCTTCGCCTCCTACGGCGCCTCCCAGGTCGTGTCGCCCGACCCGGCGGCCCAGACGCTCGGCGCCCTCACCGTCATGCTCCGGGAACGGGGGGTGGCGGCGGCCGACCCGGGACCGGCACCCGATGGCGCGACGCAGGCCCCGTCCGGCGGCGTGGTGGTGGCCACCGTCCGCTCCGCCCCGTTGGCCGCCATCGTGGCCGCCATGCTCCGGGCCAGCGACAACTACGCCGCGGAGATGCTCCTGCGCGAGCTCGACCGGGCCACCGGCGGGGCGGGCACCACGGCCGGCGGCGCCGCCAGGGTCGTGGTCGAGATGGGCCAGGCCGGTGTCGGCACCGAAGGCGTGCACCTCAACGACGGTTCGGGACTCGACCAGGGCAACCGGTCGACGTGCACGGCGCTGCTCGGCGCCCTGACGCTCACGGCCCGACCGGAGCTCAGCCCCGTGGCCGAGGGCCTGGCCGTCGCCGGCCGGACGGGGACCCTGATCAATCGCTTCCTGGGCACCGCCGCCGAGGGCCGCCTGGCGGCCAAGACCGGCTGGATCAACGGAGCCGCCGCCCTCGTCGGCCGCCTCGACGGCGTGGCCACCCGGCGCTTCGCCCTGGTCATGAACGGGAACTTCAACTGGGCCACGGCCAAGACCATCCAGGAACGGGTGGTCGAAGTCCTGGCCACGGTGCCCTAGCTCACTCGACCTTGAGGACGCCCTCCATGCCGGCCCCCCGATGGCCGGTCTCACCGCAGAAGAAGGTGTAGGTCCCCGGACCCACGTCGAGGGTTCCCGAAGCCGCCTCGCCCTTCGCCGCCTTGAGGTTGGCGAACTCGGGCACGGTGTCGAAGGCCAGCGTGTGGACGACCTTGCCCTCGTTCTTGAGGTTGATCTTGACCGGGCCGGCGGGCACCGTGATCTCCTTGGGCTCGAAGGCGAACTCCGTGCCCACCACGTCCTTGGTGGTGCCGCCGCCGGATTTTGCGGGCTTGCCGCCACTGCCGCCGCCGCCCCCACCTCCGCCCGTCACGGTCAGGGTGCCCTCCATGCCCCCGCCGCGATGCCCAGTCTCGTCGCAGAAGAAGACGTACTTTCCGGGGCCGACGTCGAGCGTCCCGGTGGCCGTCGCCCCCTTGGGCGCCGAGATCTTGGCGAAGGCGGGCACGGCTTCGAAGAGGATGGTGTGCACCACTTTCCCGTCGTTCTTGAGGGTGATCTTGACGGGGCCGGACGGCACGGTGACGTCCTTGGGGGTGAAGGCGAACTCCTTGCCGGCGATCTCCGTGGCGGACGGCTTGGCGGCAGGTTTCCCCTCGCCCGCCCCGCCCTCGGTGACGGTGAGGGTGCCCTCCATGCCGCCCCCACGATGGCCGGTCTCGTCGCAGAAGAAGACGTACTTGCCGGGCTTGAGGTCGACGGTCCCGGTGGCAGTGCCCGCCTTGGGCGCCACCAGCTTGGTCAGGGCGGGCACGCCCTCGAGCGCCAGGGTGTGGACCACCTTGCCGGTGTTGGTGAGGTTGAACGTGACCGGCCCGGCGGGAACCGTGGCCTCCTTGGGGTCGAAGGCGAACTCCTTGCCGGTGAGGTCGACCGTGCCGCCGGCCGGGGCCTCCTCCTCTTCGTGACCGCCCTCCTCCTGGCCGGCGGCGCCGAAGCTGTAGCCGCCGGCGAAGACCAGCACCAGCGCGGTGCAGGCGAACACCGACATCCCGGTGGTGCGGGACGGGCTCCGGGTGGCGAACCAGGTGAACCCGGCCAGGACCCCGGCGGCGGCCGCCACGGCCAGCACCGTCGCCACGGTGGCGCTCTTGCGCTCCTCCAGGATGAGCAGGATCCGGGAGAAGTTGAAGACCACCACCAGGGTGACGACCGTGGCCCCCACCGGGATCACGAGCGGCAGGAGGATTCGGTTCCGGAACCCCTTCATCGTTGACTCCCATTGATCGGTCCGAAGGCGGGATCGGGCATCTCAGTGGATGAGGACGTCCAGGGTCACCAGGGCGATGGTGAACACCGAGATGGCCAGCACGATGCCGGTCACGAAGAGCCGGCGGAGCAGCCGGGCGTCGAACTTGAGGTGCATGAAGTAGGCCGCCACCATCCCGAACTTGATGGCGGCCAGACCCACGAGGACGGAGACGAGCAGAAGGCCGCTCAGGCTCGTGTAGTACAGGGCCACCTCCACGGCCGTGACCAGGGCCAGGGCGGCCGCCACCTCCACGTAGCGCCGGGCGCCGGGGTGGGCGTGACCGGCCGCGCCGGCGGGAGCGACGATGGCGACCTCGGTGCCCTCGAGCGTCACGCTGGTGTCGTCCACGCTTCTCCTTAGAGCGGCACCAGGTAGACGATGGTGAAGATCACGATCCACACCACGTCGACGAAGTGCCAGTAGAGGCCGGCGATCTCGATGTCGAGGCTGCGCTCGACGGGCAGCTCGCCCTGCAGGGACATGCCCACCAGTGACAGCAGCCAGAGGACCCCGACGGTGACGTGCACCCCGTGGAAGCCGGTGAGGACGAAGAAGCTGGTGGCGGCCACCGACGAGGAGAGGTTGAGTCCCTCCTCGGTGAACACCGTGAACTCGTAGACCTGGCCGCCGACGAAGACGGCGCCGAGCATGGCGGTGGCCATCAGCCACAGGCGCAGCCGCCGATGGTCACCCTGCTGGATGGCGGCCAGGGCCAGCACCATGGTGAGCGAGCTAATGAGCAGGACGAAGGAGCTGACCGAGGTGTAGGGGATGTCGAAGACGTCGCCCGGGCGCTGATCGGCGGGCCCGCGGGTGCGGTAGAGCAGGTAGCTCGAGATGAGGGCGCCGAAGAAGAGGCACTCGGAGGCCAGGAAGACCCACATCCCCAACTTCCGGGAGTCGATCCCGGTGACGGCGTAGTCGTGCTCGCCGGGAGTGCCGGCCGCACCCCACGTCAGTATGGCGTTCGACTGCATCGCGCCCCTCCCCTACTCGCCGGCGGGTTCGCTGAGGGGCTCCCGGCCCCACCCGAAGATCCCGGCCATGAGGACGAGCGTCCCCATGGCTCCCCACCACCACCCGTAGATGGCTCCGAACCCGATCAGGGGCAGGCCCACCGACGTGAGGGCCGGGTAGTACGAGCGTGACGGCATGTGGATGCCGTGGCCCCCATGACCATGGCCACCGTGGCCGTGGCTTCCGTCGCCGTTGCCCCCGTGATCGGTGCCGCGCTCGGCCGTCCGGATGGGGCTCTCGCCGTCGGCCCCTCCCGTGGGGACCCGGACCAGGCGGCCGGCGTCGTCCCGGGTGTACTTGCGGTGCCAGAAGGCGTCGCCGGAGTGCACCACGGGAATCTGGGCGAAGTTGTACTCGGGCGGGGGCGAGTCGGTGGCCCACTCCAGGGTCCGGGCGTCCCAGGGGTCCTCGGGGGCCCGCGTGGGCGACCTGAGCGTCCGGACCGCGTTGATGATGAAGACGAGCACCGAGATGGCGATGATCAGGGCCCCGAGGCTGGCCACCAGGTTCCAGAGGTCCCAGCCCATGCCCTCGGGGTAGGTGTAGGTGCGCCGCGGCTGGCCCTGCAGGCCGAGGATGTGCATCGGCCCGAAGGTCAGGTTGAACCCGGCGAAGGTGAGCCAGAAGTGCAGCTTGCCCAGGCCCTCGTTGAGCAGCTTGCCGGTGACCTTGGGGAACCAGTAGTAGGCGCCGGCGAACAGGCCGAGGATGGAGCCGCCGAAGAGGACGTAGTGGAAGTGGGCCACCACGTAGTAGGTGTCCGTCTGCTGGTAGTCGTGGGGCACGATGGTGTGGGTCGCCCCGGACAGGCCGCCGATGGTGAACATGGCGATGAAGCCGAGGGCGAAGAGCATGGGGGTCTTCATGCGCAGGCTGCCGCCCCAGGTGGTGCCCAGCCAGTTGAAGATCATGATGCCGGTCGGCACCGAGATGAGGATGGTGGACACGGCGAAGGTGGTGTTGGCCACGGGACCGAGGCCCACGGCGAACATGTGGTGGGCCCACACGCCCCAGCCCATGAAGCCGATGGCCACGCCGGAGAAAACCGCCACCGGGTAGCTGAAGAGCGCCTTGCGGGAGAACACGGGCACGATCTCGGAGACGATCCCGAAGGCGGGCAGGATGAGGATGTAGACCTCGGGATGGCCGAAGAGCCAGAACAGGTGCTGCCAGAGCACGGGATCGCCGCCGGCGTTGGCATTGAAGAAGTTGGCGCCGTGGTTGCGGTCGAAGTACAGCTCGAAGAACGCCACCGTGATGATGGGAATGGCGAAGAGCAGCAGGAAGCTGACCACCGTGTTCATCCACACGAACACCGGCATCCGCAGCAGGGTCATGCCCGGAGCCCGCAGGTTGAGCGTGGTGATGATGAAGTTGATCGCGCTGGTGAGCGAGCTCAGGCCGGTGATGACCAGGCCGATGAGCCAGAAGTCGATCCCGTTGCCCGGGTTGAACTGGCCGATCGTCTGGGGGGCGTAGCCGAACCACCCGCCGTCGGGCGCACCACCCAGGAGGAAGCTGCTGTACAGGAACAGCCCTCCGGCCAGGAACGCCCAGTAGCCGAAGGCGTTCAGGCGCGGGAAGGCGACGTCGCGGGCCCCGATCATCAGCGGCACGAGATAGTTGCCGAAGGCGGCGGCCAGCGGCATGACCACGAGGAAGACCATGGTCGTCCCGTGCATGGTGAAGAGCTGGTTGTACTCGTTGGCGGTGAGCACGTCGCCGTTGGGGGTGGCCAGCTGGCTGCGGATCAAGAGGGCCTCGATCCCGCCCACGATGAAGAACAGAAAGGCGCTGACCCCGTAGAGGATGCCGATCCGCTTGTGGTCGACGGTCGAGATCCAGCTCCAGAACCCCGTCTCCGCCTCGGGACGTTCGAAGAGACGGGACGGAGCCGTCGCCGTCGTCACCATGCGGAGCCTCCTCGGGTCGCCGGGGTCACTTGAGCGTCTCCAGGTAGGCCACGACCTTGTCGACGTCGTCGTCGGACAGACCGCGGTCGGGCATGCCGGTGCCCTCGTCGGGCCGCATCGGTTTCATGGCCGGCGGGTCCCTGACCCACTTGGTCAGGTTGGCCTTCGTGTTCTCGAAGATGGCGCCGGCAAAGGTGGTGCGCGACTTGAGGTGGGTGAGGTTGGGGCCGGTCCGGGCCAGGGCGCCGTCGATGCCGATCACGGTGTGGCAGGCCACACAGCCGCCCTCTCCGTTGAAGAGGGCGAAGCCCTCGGCCGCCGGCCCCGACGGGGGCTTGACCGCCGGGCGCTTCTGCTCGGCCACCCAGGCCTCGAAGTCGGCCGGCTCCTGGGCGAACACCCGCACGCGCATGTTGGCGTGGGACAGGTTGCAGTACTCGGCGCACTGGCCGCGGTACATGCCCGGCTCGTCGGCCTCGATGGTCATCTTGTTGTCCCGACCCGGGACCACGTCCTGCTTGCCGGCCAGCTTGGGGACCCAGAAGCTGTGGATCACACCCTGGGCGAACTCGGCCCCCTCCCCCGCCTCCAAGCCAGGCTCGATGGTCCGCAGGGTGAGGCGCACCGGTCGGCCGGTGGGGATGTGCAGTTCGTTGGCCGTGGAGATCTTGGCCTCGGGATACACGAACTCCCACCACCACATGTGGCCGTAGACCTCGATCTGGAGGGCGTCTTTGGGTTCGGAGGCCAGCTCGAAGATCGTCTTGGCTTCGCCGGCCAGCGGGAAGAGGTCGAAGAAGAGCAGGACCAGGGTGGGCGCCACCACCCAGCGGAGCTTGGGTGACCGGCCCGGGATCTCCAGTGGCTCGTCCCGCCCCTTGCGCTGGCGGTGGCGGACCACCGAGACGATCAGCAGGCCCTCCACCAGCACGAACACGGGCACGACGGCGAGCCATAGGAGCCGGGTGAACTGGCGGTGGGCCTCGACGGCGATGGGCCCTTCCGGGGTGAGGTAGTCCTGGGGCGCGTCCTTGGCGCACCCGGTGAGCACCAGCAGCACGGCGCCTGCAGCCAGGCCCCAACAGGACCAGCGTGGCCTCATCCCGTCCCCCCTTCAGGGAATTACTAGCGCACGACGTCGGGGAAGCGCCAGCCCCCTTCTCGATCGCTTCCTCAATGTTTTCAACGGACTTTGTCTGCCGTCGAACTCCCCTTCGAACGTCAGCACCTTGTTTTCTAGGACAAATCACCCTAATATTCAAGTCTCCGAAGGTTGCGATCGGATTCCTTCGATCGACTCCGTCGGAAGGACCACCCGGAAGTCTCGGCTGCGAGGAGGGGCGCATGCCGCAGAACGGTTCCAGGGTCAAGCGCCTGGTCGGGGCGCCCGCCTACTCCCGCTGGAGGCGGCCTCATGCCCTGGCCCGGCCTCCGCCCTGCCCGAGTTGATTCGATTCGCCGATTTCGATCACCCGCCCGGCACGTCCGGGTTCGCGCGCGCACACACGAAGCAACTACTCCAGGAGGAGTCGAAGCCATGACTCCAGGGGAGGGAGTCCCATGAAACTCACGTCCTACGGGGGGGCGAACCCACTGAAGGGTCGCTTCCCGCTCACCGCTCGAATCAACCAACGGCGGGCGCGACAGCTGGTCATGGTGCCGGTCGCCATGCTCATCGCCGCCTTCGTTTCCAACACCGGCAACGCCGGCCCGGCCACCGCCGACACTCAGCCGGCGGCCTGGCCCACCACCGAGAGCCTCAACAAGGTCACCATCCCGAACTTCGACCCGGCCACCTGGAAGCCCACGGCCGAGAGCCCGCTGCCCACCATGGAGTCGCCCATCACCTTCAAGGTGAAGGACGACGCCTCCTACTGGTTCGACACCGAGCTCGAGGACCTGGAGCCGCTGCTGTTCACGCGGTCACTCGCCGCCGGCGTCGGCCCGACCACCATCAAGTTCGACATCAACCCGCCCAACGTCGAGACGGGCCACACGGTGACCAGCATCGTCTGGCCCGAGGGCGCAGCCAACATGCCCTTCAACACGCCGGGCGCCGTGAACGGCGAGTTCTCGGTGGACGTAATCGACCCCGGCCTGTACGTCTGGAACTGCACCATCCACCCGTACATGGCCGCCGCCGCCGTCATCGACGACCCGGCCACCCCGGGCGCCGACCTGGGCAAGCAGCTGCGCTGGATCGACGGGACGACCATGCCCAGCGCCGCCCACGAGATCCTGCACATCGTCCGGTCGTTCTTCACCCTGACGGGGCCGTTGAACTGGCAGGTCCACGCCCCCGACAAGGACGTGGCCTACGACCCGGGCTACCCCAAGGCCCCGATCATGACCTACAACGAGGACGGCTCGACCAACTTCATCCCCAACCTCGACTCCTACTACCAGGAGAAGTACAAGGAGGCGGGCGGCGTCCTCAAGGCGCCGGTGCCCCCCAAGGAGCCGGGGGTCGGCACCGTCTACGTCGACACCCAGTGGGAGATGTCCAAGAGCAAGACCAAGCCGGGATCGATCACGGCCTGGGACGCCGAGACCTGGAAGATGAAGAGCAAGTGGTTTGGCGCGTCGGTCGACCTGAACAACCCCCACAACCAGTGGACCAACGTCGACGGGTCGCGCATGTTCGTGACCAACTGGTACGGCACTTCCCTGGCGACCCTCGACACCGCCGACGGCAAGGTACTGAACGAGCTGGAGATCGGCCCGTCGCCCTCGCACGTGGTGTCGAGGACGACCAACGGCAACTACGTCATCCCCAACAACGGGGGCGGGCGGATCTCCGAGGTCAACCCTGAGGGCACTGCGGTCGTCAAGACCTACCTGACCCAGCAACCGGGCGAGAAGCCGGCCATGCCCCATGGTCACTGGGTGAGCGGGAACGGCAAGTACGTGATCACCCCGAACGCCAACGACGAGACCGGGTCGATCTTCAACCTGGACGTGCCCGCCATGCTCAAGCCGATCGCCGGGGTGCACCCGGTGGCGGGCGTGTTCACCAACGACTCCAAGCGGGGCTACATCTCGAACCTGCTCGACCACACCATCGATTGCTTCTCCACCGAGGAGCCGGCGTGCCCCGACGGGAAGGGTGGCGTCGTGGAGACCAACACCATCGACCTGCGCCAGAACTACGACAAGATCACCGGTGAATCCACCGGTCCGTTTGCCCTGGCGCCCATCCAGCTGCCCATCTCGCCCGACGACCAGTACATGCTGATCGTGGGCACGTTCACGTCCAACGTCCTCGTCATCGACATGGAGACCCACCAGCTGGTCAAGTCGATTCCCTGCGCCCCGGGATGCCACGGCATCAACTTCGGGCTCAAGAAGGGCGGGGGCTGGTACGGCTACGTCTCGATGAAGTACGCCAACCGGGTCCTGGTGATCAACGGCGACCCCAACAACGACGGAGAT
>JBOGFO010000561.1:0-1701 GCA_050743445.1 Acidimicrobiia bacterium | reverse complement strand
GTCGGGAACTCCGGAGGCCGGGGAGCGTCCGGGTGCCCGCGTCTCCAGGTTCCCGTGGAGACTGTCGTGGCGCGCCTTCGAATGAGGGGTGCGCAATGCACCTGGGGCGTGACGGAGGGGGGCCGCGTGACGCTCGCGCCCATGGGCCGCCACGCGCGCCCGGAGCACCAGAAGCGAAACCACCAGCACGGTGATCGGCGCGGCAACAGTTCGCGGCCTGAAAAGTTCCATCACGTTGAACCCAGTCTAGCCCGCCGCACCAAGCCCGGCCCCGGCGCCCCGGCTCATCCCCGCGAGATGCCGGGCCTATCCCCGGGAGATGTTCGCCACCAGGCCGAGGGCGGCGAGGCAACCCACGGTGGCGGAACCCCCGTAGCTGACCAGTGGCAGGGGAATGCCGGTGATGGGTGTGAGGCCCATGGTCATCCCGACGTTCTCGAACACCTGGAAGCCCACCATGGTCAGGACTCCGGTGCAGCACAGGGCGGCGAAGGTCGACGACGCCCGGGCCGCCGCCCGCCAGATGCGCCAGGCGAGCAGGCCGAAGAGGCCGAGGAGGCTCGCCCCTCCGAGGAGGCCCAGCTCCTCCGCCACCACCGTGAACACGAAGTCGGTGTGGGCCTCGGGGACGTAGTCGAGGGCGGTCTGGCTACCGGCGAAGAGCCCGGCCCCGGTCACGCCGCCCGAGCCGATGGCGATCTTGGCCTGCCGGAGGTTCCAGGTGGCGCCCTGGGGATCCGACGACTGGTCGAGGAAGCCGGTGAGGCGCTCCACCTGGTAGGGCTCGAGGACGCCGGCCCGGAGAACGCCGAAGATGCCGAGCCCGCCGGCCAGGGCCAGGACGGCCAGGTGCCGGACGGAGGCTCCGGCGGTGACGACGACACCGGCGATCACCACCACGAGCACGATGGCGGTCCCGAGGTCGGGCTGGAGGAGGGTCAGGCCCACCGCCGGGCCGGAGAGCAGGAGGGCCCCGATGAGCTGGCCGCCGCCGAAGCGACCCCGGGCCCGGGCGCAGTGGGCGGCGAGGACGGCGATGAGCAGGGGCTTGGCCAACTCGGCGGGCTGCACCCGGAGGGGACCGAGGTCGAACCAGGCCTGGGCGCCGTTGGCGCTGGCCCCCAGCGGGGAGAGGACGGCCACCAGCCCGACCAGCATGAGCCCGTAGCCCACGGGCGCCAGGCGCCGCAGCCGGTCCAGATCCAGGGTCATGGCCAGGGCCATGGCCACCGTCCCCAACACCACCCACACCAGCTGCCGGACGACGTAGCTGGTGGCTCCGCCCGGGTTGGAGCGGGTGGCGGAGGCGACGACGAGCACGCCGAGGCCGGCGATGGCCAGCGCCGTCGCCACCAGGAGGCCGTCGACCCGGCCCCGTCTCCGGCTCACGTGAACACCGCCTCGATCACCCGGCGCACGAGCGGGGCGGCCACCGCCGAGCCGAAGCCGGCCTCCTCCACGACGGCGACGACGGAGACGCACCGGCCGCCACCCTGGGCCACGGCGGCGAACAGCGACGTGTCCGAGCGGCCGGTGCGCTGGGCGGTCCCCGTCTTACCCCACACCTCGACGCCGGGAAGCGCGAACCCCTCGAAGGCCAGGCCGGCCGTCCCCTCCCTGGTCGTCACCGCGGCCCGCAGGCCCCGGAGCAGAGCGTCGTTGAGTCCCGGGCCGAAGGGCTCCCCGAGCGCCGGCCCGGCG
>JBOGFO010000560.1:0-2343 GCA_050743445.1 Acidimicrobiia bacterium | reverse complement strand
CGTCCGAGGGGCGCACCGGGGGAGGCGATGGGGCGGCCGCACGGGTCGGCTGGCCCCCGAGGGCGGCGGCGCTGCCGGCCACCAGAAGGGCGATGGCGGCGGCGAGCAGGACCGGCGGGTTGCACCGGCGCGCCAAGCGGAGAGCGAGATGAGACATGAAGCTGCTCCTCCCTCGGGGTGATCCCAGGAATAGAAACGGCGTTTGGGCTCGGGTGTGACGCCAAATAGCCCGCGCCGCTCCGTGCCGATGTTGCTCTCCCTGCCAGGAGATTCGGCGTTCTGCGCCTGTTACTTGAGTGATTTCAAGATATTCGTGGGACCGGAAATTTCTGGAATAACTGAGTTCTCCGGCGCGGACAATCTCGTTGGAATCCGATCGTCACAGGAAGGAATTGGCAATCGCCGCGGGGGCGTGCCGAGCCAACCCCGAGGATGACCTGGATGCCGCTTCCGTCCCATTCGCGTCAAAGGCACGCCCGCGCAGGATTGCGTCCTTCGCCGCCGAACCCTCTCACTGTCCCGTCATGTCTGCCCGCTCGTGTCTGGGGCGAGTGGAAGGAATCCAAACCCCCCCGTGAAAACTTCTCCGCTGCGCGTGCTGGTTGCGGTGGCTGTCGTCTTGTCGATCGTCGTGCCCGGCTGGGGTGCGTCGGCGGGCGCGGCGAGCCTGCCCGTGCCTGCTGGTTTCGAGGTGACCGCCCGCCGCGAGCTCGCTCCCGGTGTGGAGCACGTGACCTTGACGCGCCGGCAGCCGCCCCTGGTGATGAACGTGGCCCGGATCGCTCCGTCGGCCAAGGTCGACCTGCAGGTCGTCTCCGCCTTCGACAAGGTCGGCCCCCGGGAGAACAAGCCGGAGTCCTTGGAGCACCCGACGGCCATGTGTGCCCGGGTGGGTTGCCTGGTCGGCGTCAACGGCGACTTCTTCCACCCCGGCAGCGAGGAGCCGTACGGCGCCGTGGCCACCGGCGGCCGCCTGCTGCGTTCGCCCGCGGTGGGTCGGGGCCAGGCCTGGCAGACCCGCGGCGGAGACTTCGTCGTCGGCGGGTTCGCCTGGTCGGGGACCGTCACGCCCACCAAGGGCGGGGCGATCTCCATCACCGGCGTCAACGTCGACACCCTGCCGAACGGTGTCGTGCTCTACACGCCCGACTACGGCTCGAAGACCCGGGCGCCGGCCGGGAGCACGGAGCTGGTTGTCAAGCTCAGTGGCTCGCCCGTCCTGGGCCAGCCGGTCACGGTCACGCTGGTCAAGATGGGCGACGGCTTCACCCCGATCCCGGCTGACGGTGCGGTCCTGACCGGGGAGGGCGGAGCGGCCGACGCCCTGCGCGACCTCTGGAATCGCCGGGGCTCCACCGGGCCGATTGCGCTGCGCCTCGACGCCGATGTCGTCGAGACGGTTGGTATCTACCCCGTGCTGATCAGTGGCGGCCAGCGGGTGGCCACCACCCTCTCCGATGATCTGACCGCCGGGCGCCACAGCCGCAGCCTCGTCGGCAGGACCGCCGACGGCAGCCTCATCCTCGCCACCATCGACGACAAGTGGGTGGGCGTCTCCGACGGCGTCAGCACCAAGGAGGCGACCGACCTCCTCCTCGGCCTGGGGGTCGTGGAGGGCGGAAACCTCGACGGCGGCGGCGGATCCACGCTCGTGGTCGGGGGCGACATCGCCAACCGTCCCAGTGACGGCCCGGGCAGCCCGGCCTCGGAGCACGACGGGCCCGTGGCGCCCCACCAGTACGCCCCCGGCCTGTTCGAACGCACCGCGGTCAACATGCTCGCCATCGTGCCCAAGGGCGGCTCCGTGCCCGGCGGATCGGGATCGGGCGGACCGTCCGGCGGCAGTAACGGCGGCGGAGTCACGACTCCGGGCGGCGGGCTGTTCACCCCGTCCGTCCCCGGCGATACCGGCCTGTTCGGCCCGACCACTGCCGGCGTGGGAGCGGCCGCCGCCGGTTCCGTCTTCGCCCCCAGCCCGCTGGATTCGACGCCGCTCGCCTCGGCATCGGCCCTGTTCAAGGTCTTCACCCTGATGAAGGCCAAGGCGGCTGCCAGCGGAGCGGCCGACGCCACGGCCGCTCCCGACACCCCGGCCGAGTCGACCTCGACCACGGCCGGCGGAAGCGACGGGGCCCGCAGCACCGGGGACGGGGAGAGCGCCACGGGGATCACGGAGGACTCCGGGGGTCCGGCCTCGCGGCCGCTTTCCCTGCTCATCGTCGTCGGGTTGCTGCTCGCCTCGATGGTGGGAGTGCTCAGGGTGCTCCACCGCGGCCGTCCCGCCCTCGTCCTGGCGGTGCTCCGCCTGCGGACGAGGCCCGGCGACGGCCTGTAGGCCTGGCT
>JBOGFO010000559.1:0-6710 GCA_050743445.1 Acidimicrobiia bacterium | reverse complement strand
GGCATGAAGGACGCCAAGATCGGCGCGCGGATCCGCGAGCTGCTGCGGCTCGTCGGGCTCGATCCCGAGCACGCGAGCCGCTACCCCCAGCAGTTCTCCGGCGGCCAGCGCCAGCGGATCGGCATCGCCCGGGCGCTCGCCCTCGAGCCCAAGATCGTCGTCCTCGACGAGCCCGTCTCCGCCCTCGACGTCTCCATCCGGGCCGGGGTCATCAACCTCCTCGAGGAGCTGAAGCAGAAGCTGGGCCTGGCCTACCTGTTCGTGGCCCATGACCTGTCGGTGGTGCGCCACATCGCCGACCGGGTGGCCGTCATGTACCTGGGCCGCATCGCCGAGATCGGGACCACCCGGGCCGTGTTCAACACCCCGTCGCATCCCTACACGCAGGCGCTGCTGTCGGCCGTCCCCATCCCCGACCCGGTCCGGGAGCGGACCCGGCGGCGCATCATCCTGGAGGGCGACCAGCCCAGCCCGTCCGATCCGCCGTCAGGCTGCCGGTTCCGTACCCGCTGCCCGCTCTTCGCCCGCCTCGACGACGAACGGCGCCAGGCCTGCCTGAACATCGACCCCGACCCTTACCCCCAGGGGGATGATCACGCCGCCGCCTGCCACTACGCGGAGGCCAAGAGCGTCTTTTGACCACGTTCGCCGCCTTCGACCATGACTGCGGTCCCCGCCGGACGGGGAATACACTTTCGTGGCGGTTTCACCACGCAGAGTCACCATGACCCCAACAGGAGGAAGCGTGAGACCCACACGACGGATGCTCGGCCTGCTTCTCGCCATCGCCCTGGTGACGGGGGCCTGCGGCGGCGGTGACGGCGGAGGTGGCGACGACAACGCCACCGACGACACCGGCGGGAACGCGGACTCGGCCACCTCCAACGAGATCAACACCGTCGATGTGGCCGACCTCCCCCAGGGGGGCACCCTCACCTGGGCGCTGTCCGGCTTCCCGCCCAACTTCAACTACCACAACCTGGACGGGCCCGAGGCCGACAACGCCGACGTCATCGGGGCGCTCATGCCGGGGACGTTCGAGTACGACGCCAAGGCCGAGCCCAGCCTCGACGAGGAGTACGTGACCAAGGTGGAGCTGACCTCCGAGAGCCCCCAGGTGATCACCTACCAGATCAACCCCAAGGCCAAGTGGGACGACGGCACCCCGATCACCTGGAAGGACTTCGAGGCCCAGTGGAAGGCGCTCAACGGCACCAACGACGCCTTCAAGGTGGCCTCCACCCAGGGCTACGACAAGATGGAGAGCGTCGTCCGGGGCAAGGACGACCTCGAGGTCATCGTCACCTTCAAGGAGCCCTTCGCCGACTGGCGGGGTGAGTTCAACCCCCTGTATCCGGCTGCGACGAACACGGACCCGGCCGTCTTCAACGACGGCTGGAGGGAGAAGTTCCTCACCACCGCCGGACCGTTCAAGGTCGAGGGCATCGACAAGACGGCCCAGACCATCACATTGGTCCGCAACGAGAAGTGGTGGGGCCGCCCGGCCAAGCTCGACCGGATCATCTACCGCGTCATCGACCCCGACGCCCAGGTGGGGGCCCTGGCCAACGGCGAGATCGACTTCTTCGACGTGGGCCCGGACGTCAACAAGCTGAAGCGGGCCGAGCAGATGGCCGGTGTGGAGCTGCGCAAGGCCGCCGGCCCCAACTTCCGGCACATCACCATCAACGGCCAGTCGGAGATCCTGAAGGACGTCAAGGTCCGCAAGGCGCTGGCCCTGGCCATCAACCGGGAGACGATCGCCAAGGCCATGCTCACGCCGCTCGGCTTTGAGGCCAAGCCGCTCAACAACCACATCTTCATGACCAACCAGGAGGGCTACCAGTCCAACGCCGGGGACCTCGAAGAGGTCGACACCGAGGCGGCCGGGAAGCTGCTCGACGAAGCGGGCTGGACCCAGTCGGGCGATGTCCGCATGAAGGACGGCAAGCCCCTCAAGATCCGCTTCGTGATCCCCACCAACGTGGCCACCTCCGCCCAGGAGTCCCAGCTCGTCCAGCAGATGCTGAAGGCCATCGGCGTCCAGGTGGACATCGCCGCCGTGCCCCTGGACGACTTCTTCGAGAAGCACATCAATCCCGGCAACTTCGAGTTCACGGTCTTCTCCTGGCTGGGGACGGTCTTCCCCATCAGCTCGTCCAAGTCGATCTACGCCAAGCCCAAGCCCGGACCCGACGGGGGGCTGGTCATCCAGCAGAACTTCGCCCGGGTGGGCTCCGACGAGCTCGATGCCCTCTTCGACAAGGCAACGCGGATCTTCGATGCCGAGGAGGCGGCGAAGGTCGGCAACCGCATCGACAAGATGATCTGGGACGAGGTCCACTCCCTCACGCTCTACCAGCGGCCCGAGATCATCGCCGCCAAGGCGACCCTGGCCAACTTCGGGGCCTTCGGCTTCGCCACCGCCATCTACGAGGACATCGGCTTCACCAGGTAGCGGGTCTCTCCGGGGGTGGACCGGGACCGGCCCCGGTCCACCTCCAAATGAGTGGTCGACCACTCATGACATCCCGCCGCCTCTGCCTGAGACTCCCCCGAGGGTCGTCTGCGCCAGGTCCCGGGCACTGCAGCCCGGCGACGCAGGCGAACAGGGAGGGTCGCGATGGCCGATGGAACGCGCCGCAAGATCATCAGCGCCGTGCTCGGTTCCCTGATGGGAGCAACGCTGCTAGGAACCACGCTGCTGGCGGGCCCCGTCCGGGCGGGCCAGCTGACCAAGACACCGAAGTACCCGAACCTCATCTCCCCGGTCCTGGAGTTCGGCCGGTACGGCACCGGTGAGGGCGAGCTCATCGGCCCCCGGGGCATCGCCTTCGGCCCCGCCGGCACCATGGTGGTGTCCGACTGCCTGAACAACCGGGTCCAGGTCTTCGACCGGGCCGGGAAGCCGGTGCGGGAATGGGGCCGGGCCCCGGACCGGGCGGGCAGCCTCAGCTGCCCCATGGGCGTGGCCCTGACCGACGCCGGCACCGTGATGGTGGCCGACGCCGGCCACAACGTCGTCAAGGAGTTCTCGGCGTCCGGGCAGCACCTCGGGAGCCTCGGCACGCGCCCCGACGGCACGGGCGGGCTCGACCGGCCCACCGACGTGGCCGTGGGCGGCGGCCGGGTGCATGTCACCACCCGGGGCGACCAGGGCATCGTCGTCTTCGACCGGGACGCCCGCGAGGTCCTCCGCTTCGGCGGCGCCGGGAGCGACGCCGGGCGGTTCCGGGAGCCGGGTGGGCTCGCCGTCGGCCCGGACGGCGCCATCTTCGTGGCCGACAAGTACAACCACCGCGTCCAGGTGTTCGACGCCGACGGCCGGTTCGTGCGCAGCATCGGGAGCTACGGCTCCTACCCGGGCGAGCTGGCGGGTCCGGCCGACGTCACCGTCCGCGACGGCGAGGTCTTCGTGGCCGACTCCGTCAACCACCGGGTCCAGGTGTTCTCCCCCGAGGGACAGCTCCTCTACCAGTTCGGGCGCCACCCCGAAGCCGGCGGTCACGAGGGCGACGGCCACATGCACTACCCGCTCACGATCGCCACGACGTCCGACGGGAGGCAGGTGGCGACGTGCGAGAAGTTCGAGGCCCGCTGCCAGGTCTTCGACGTCGAGACCATCCGCCGGCGCTACCAGCCCGACGATGCCTCCGCCTGGTGGGAGAAGTATCCCTACTTCCATTACCGCACCAAGGGTTCGAGCGAGCGGCTCAGCCTCCAGGACGGCTGGATCGAGTCGACTCTGGACGACGAGCACCTCCGCTCCGGGGTGCCGGTCCCGATCCCCAGGACCCGGGTCGACTGGCGCGTCAGCCGGCGGACGGGCGACGTCGAGTTCCTGGCCATGGGCGAGGAGGACCTCCACCGCATCACGGTCATGGAGACCAGGCCCAAGGGGGCGGCGACCCTCGGCGGGTTCGGCCAGTACGGCACCGGACCCGGCGACATGATCTTTCCGCAGGGGGCAACCCTCGATCCCTTCGGGCGGATCTGGGTGAGCGACAGCCTCAACGACCGGCTCCAGGTCTTCGACATCAACGGCGAGCTCATCGCCACCGTGGGCGCCGACCAGCTCGGTGGCATCGGGCTGCGGGAGCCGAGCGGAGCCGGCATCGATCCGGCCGGCAACGTGTTCGTCCCCGACGCCGGCAACGACCGCATCGTCGTCCTCGACCGCTACGGCCGCTTCCTCCGGTCGTGGGGCCGGACGGGCACGGGATCGGGCGAGTTCAGCCACCCGGTCAGCGTCGCCCTCAGCCCCGACGGGCAGACCGTGTACACCAGCGAGCTCTACCACTCCCGGATCCAACGCTTCACCGCCGAGGGGCGTTACCTGGGCGAGTGGGGGGCCCGGGGCCTGGAGCCCGGCGCCCTGGTGCGGCCCATGAACGCCGCCGTCTCCTCCAAGGGCGAGGTGTACGTCACCGACGACGCCCTCGACCGGATCTCCCGGTTCAGCGCCGAGGGGAAGCTCATCTCCACGTGGGGCCAACATGGGGCCGGCCCCGGCGAGCTGGTCCATCCCCAGGGGATCATGATCGGGGCCGACGACCGGATCTGGGTCATCGACTACGGCAACCACCGGGGCCAGACCTTCTCCAGCACCGGACGCCACCTGTTCATGTTCGGGGAGGGGACCATCGCCGTCGCCAATCCGGCGAGCTTCGCCGCCTCCTACGGTCGGCCGCTCATGGCCCTGTCCGGTGGAGCGATGTTCAGCCTCCTCCTCGCCGGCGGCGTCCGGCGCCACAGCCGCCGCCGCCACGGGGACACCGGCACACCCACCGGTCCGTGACCCGACACCGGATGCTGGCCCTGGCCGTGGCCCTCACCTGCTCGTCGGCGGTGTCGATGAGCCCGGCGACGGCCAGGACGAACCTGAGCACCAACACCGACGCCAACTCCGGGGAGGCCCTGCTGGCGGTCGTCCAGCAGGACCTCCACCGGGTCGACCTGGTGTCGGCCCAGCGGAACGGCCTTCCCGTCGTCCGCCGCCTGGGGCGCCGGGGCCGGGGCCAGGGTGAGCTGATCCTGCCCGGCGGCGCCGCCGTCGGGCCCGGCGGGGTCGTGTGGGTCAGCGACAGCGGCAACAACCGCCTCCAACGCTTCGACCGGAACGGCGAGGTCGACCTCGTCGTGCGCGACCTTGCCGGCCATGGAGCGCTGTCCCAGCCCGGGGCCCTCGCCTTCGATCCCGAGCGCGGGCACCTGTTCGTGACCGACACCGACCATGACCGGGTCGTCGTCCTCGACGGCGACGGCCGGGCACTGGCGACGTGGGGGGTGCCTGGCCAGGCGGCCGGATCGCTGCTGCGGCCCCACGGCATCGCCCTCAGCCCCGACGGCGCCACGGTGTACGTGATCGACCTCGTGTCCCCACGGGTGCAGGCCTTCACACCGGGCGGGGGGTTCGTACGGGCCACCGGCACCGGTCCCGGCGCCCCCTCCATCGTCAACCCTACCGCCATCTCGACCGGTCCCGACGGGGACGTGTACCTGACCGACGAGACACTGGGCCGGGTGAGCCGCCTCAGTCCTGACCTCGAGATCCTCGACACCTGGGGAGGCAGCCACGGATCAGGCCCGGGGGCCTTCTACAACCCTCAGGGGGTGGCCGTGGACGCCCGGGGCCGGGTCTGGGTGGTCGACTACGGTAACCACCGGGGGCAGGTCTTCACGACGACCGGAGAGTTTCTGTCCACCTTCCTCGACGGGCAGGTCGGGATGCTCGAGGCGAAAGAAGTGCACACCTCGGCCGGGCGCCTGCCGCCGTACGCCGTCCTTGTGGGCGGTGCTGTCATGATCCTCGTCGAGATCGCCCGGCGCACCCGAGGCCGCCGGACTGTTCTCGAACCCCTCTGACGCAGGAGGTCCCATGTTCCAGGTGAAGTGTGTGAAGTACCTCCTCATGGTCCAGGACATGAACCGGGCCATCGAGTTCTATTCGAAGGTCTTCGGCCTCTCGATCAGGTTCCAGTCGTCGGATTGGACCGAGCTGACCGCCGGCGACGCCGTGGTGGCGCTGCACGGTGGCGGCTCGGGCGAGCGGGTCGACACCGGCCTCAGCTTCCAGGTCGATGACATCGAGGCGGCCTTCGCCGCGGCGACCGCCGCCGGCGCGGCCGTGGTCCAGCCCCCTCACGACCCCGGCGGGGAGGGCATCCGCCTGGCCGACCTCGTCGACCCCGAGGGCAACGGCTTCATGCTGTCGCAGGCCATCGGGGACTGGGCCGAGGGCTGATCCCTCGCCGGTTCAGTCGTCCGGCGGCCGGCCGTGCAACCCGGCGGCCAGCGGGTCGTCGGCGCTCCGGACGATGAGGCGGATCGGCCGGTCGCGCCGCAGGTAGTCCCAGCCCCATGACGCGAGCACCACGGCCCGGTTGCGGAAGCCGATGATGTACCAGAGGTGGACGACGAGCCACGTAACCCAGCCGACGAAGCCGGTGAGCCGGAGCGGACCGAGCTGGGCCACGGCGGCGTTGCGGCCGATCGTCGCCATCGTTCCCTTGTCCCGGTAGCGGAACGGGCCGGGGTCGGCGGCTCCGACCACACCGGCGCGGGCCAGGATCGCCCGGGCCGCGTGGCGGCCGGCCTGCATCGCCGGAGGGGACAGCATCGGCAGCTCGTCGTCCTCGACCACGGAGGCCGCGTCGCCGATCACGAACACCTGAGGGTGGTTCGGCAGACGCAGTCGCTCGTCCACGCGG
>JBOGFO010000558.1:0-2799 GCA_050743445.1 Acidimicrobiia bacterium | reverse complement strand
CGGCCGGTGAGATCATCGAGACCGGGATGTCGCCGGAGACGACATACCTGTGGCCGCTCCCGATGTTCCACTGCAACGGGTGGTGCTTCACCTGGGCGGTCACGGCCGTGGCCGGATGTCATGTGTGCCTGCGCAAGGTCGACCCGGAAAGGATCTGGGAGCTGTTCACCGCCGAGGGTGTCACCCACTACAACGGCGCCCCCACGGTGCACATCGGTGTGGTCAACCACCCGAACGCCCGCCGGCTCGAGCGCCAGGTGACGGTCACGGTGGCGGGGGCGCCGCCGTCACCGACGCTGCTCGGCCAGCTCGACGCCCTCAACTTCCGGCCCATCCACGTCTACGGGCTGACCGAGACGTACGGGCCCCACACGGTCCGGGACTGGCACGAGGAATGGAGCGAGCTCCCGGCCGAGGAGCGCGCCGCGCTTCTCTCCCGCCAGGGCCAGGAGTACCTGATCGCCGATCGCATCCGGGTGGTCGACGAGCAGATGGGCGACGTCCCCCGGGATGGCGAGACCCTGGGCGAGGTGGCGATGCGGGGGAACAACGTGATGAAGGGCTACTTCGACCAGCCCGACGCCACCGAGGAGGCGTTCCGGGGCGGGTGGTTCCACTCCGGCGACATCGCCGTCATGCATCCCGACGGGGCCATCGAGCTCCGCGACCGCAAGAAGGACATCATCATCTCCGGCGGCGAGAACATCTCGACCATCGAGGTCGAGCAGGCCGTGGCCCGGCATCCGGCGGTCCTCGAATGCGCCGTGGTGGCGGTCCCGGACGAGAAGTGGGGTGAGCGCCCCAAGGCGTTCGTGACCCTCAAGCCGGGAGAGCAGGCGACCGAGGACGACATCATCGCCTTCTGCCGGGAGCACCTCGCCCGCTTCAAGTGTCCGGCCGCGGTCGAGTTCACCGACCTGCCCAAGACGTCGACGGGCAAGGTCCAGAAGTTCGTCCTGCGGGAGAAGGAATGGGCGGCCAAGGACAAGCGGGTGAACTGACTCCCGCCGTGGTCAGTTCTTGACCTGGCCCTCCTCGGGCCGCCGGACCTCTTCGCCCTCTCCGTCGCCGTCGAGACCGAGCACCTCGCCCAGGACGGTCCGGACCTCGTCGTCGGACTGGGGGCCGTCGGTGAGCGACACCGTCGAGTTGCCGTCGGGGAGGGTCACCTCGGCCGCAGGCGCGATCGAGAGCAGCGCGCTCTCCTCCGTCAGGCTGTCGACGAGCGACACGAGCTCACCCAGGAGCTGGTGGACGTCCACCAGCCCCAACCCGATCTCGGCCAGGTCGGTCCGCACCCGTTGGGCCGCCACTCCGGCCTGGGCCTTCATCCGCTCGGCGGTGGCGTCGGCGCAGGTCAGGATGGAGGCGGCCTCCTCGCCCAGGTGCCGGAGAAGGTCGGTTCGGTCGAGGGCCGTCTTCATCGCCGCCGGCTTGGTCCCCCCGGAGTTCCGGGACGACGCCACCTGGCGCTCCAGGTCGGCGATGCGGGCGTCGCGCTCCGCCACCTGGCCGGCCACGCTGGCCAGAAAGGCATGCACCTCTTCCCGTACATAGCCGCGCATGACGACGGGAAATTCCTTGCTGGCGATCTCTTCCGGGTTCACCGCCGCCTCCCCAAGCTCTTACGTAAGCAACCATTAACTCTACCTGCTGCTTGTTCCCGGACCCAGGGTGTGATCCTCCCGCATTTCTTACCTCATTGAGCGGACCGTCCGCTTGACCACCCCCGATCGCCCCACAAGACTGGGCGGATCACTGCGGGGGCGTCCCGGGACTGGGGAGCAGAGGGCGACGACGTGGAACACCGACCCGCAAGGGAAATCGATCTGCGCGACGGCGCCCGGTCCAACCGGATCACGGAGGCGGGTCGTCGCTTCCAGGTCCGCCTGGTCGAGCACCTCCGGGCCGAGGGATATCCGGCGCTGCACACCCGGCCGATGTCCATGCCCGGGGGCGACGGCTACGACCCGGCCAATCCGGCCCACCTGCTGGAGGCCGGGCGATTCCTCGGGCGCTACCACGAGGTGGCGCGCCGCTTCCCCTCCCGCCTGCGGGCCAACGGGCGACCGGCGCTGCCCTCCTTGGAACGTCGGGGCCCCGACGCTCTGGCCAAGTTCACCGCCGTGGCCGACCCGGTGGTCCGCCCCAGCCAGCGCGCCCGCCTCACCCGGGCCACCTCCTACCTGTGGAGCCAGTTCATCCGGGTGCCCGAGGCGCTGTCGGGTGTCGTCCCGCTCCTGCCCCGCGTCGTCATCCACGCGTCCTACGAGCCGGGCGTCCTCATCTTCCAGGGTGACCGCGTCTGCGGAGTCACGGGCTTCGATCGCGCCGCCTACGACCTGCGGGCCCTCGATCTCGGATCCTGCCTCCGGGCCTTCGCCGCCCGCACGCCCGGGACGGGCGCGGGTGTGGGATTGGACTTCGAGCGGGCCGGCGCGCTCATGGCCGCCTACCACGAGGTCGAGCCGGTGGGCGACGACGAGTTGGGGGCGCTCCCGCTCATCTGCCGGGCCCACCACCTCACCGCGGTGCTGACCACCACGACTGCCTTCCTCCGCCGCTATGAACGGGTTCCCCGGCCCGAAGCCGAGGTGCGCGAACTCCTCGACGGCATCGAGAGGCACGCCGACTGGACCCGCTGGCTCGAGCTCGGCGAACCCGAGGTGCTGGCCGCCCTCAGGAGCGCTCTCGTCCCGTAGGAAACGGCGTCGGGCACTAGGTTGGGCCCCGACCGCTTGTGAACCAGGGGGGCCATATGCGGGTCGTGGTCGACTTCGACCGGTGCCAGTCCAATGC
>JBOGFO010000557.1:0-7169 GCA_050743445.1 Acidimicrobiia bacterium | reverse complement strand
CCCTCACCGGTGACCGGCCGGTCCGGGTCGAGCTCCTCACCCACCGCACCAACGCCGCCTCGCGTCGGAAACTGGCCTCCGCCCTGGCCGGGGGCCAGGTCGACATCGTGGTCGGTACCCACGCCCTCATCTACGGCGAGGTGGAGATCCCGCGCCTCGGTGTGGCCGTCATCGACGAGCAGCACCGCTTCGGGGTCGAGCAGCGGGCGCTGCTGCGGGGCCGGGCCGACGGCAGCCCCGAGCCCGACGTCCTGGTCATGACGGCCACCCCCATCCCCCGCACCGCGGCCATGCTCGTCTACGGCGACCTCGACAAGTCGGAGCTGCGCCAGATGCCCCCGGGCCGGTTGCCCATCACCACCGAGGTTGTGGGCCCCACACCCCTCGAGCGGGCCGCCGCCTACGAGCAGCTCCGGGCCCAGGTGGCCGGCGCGCGGCAGGCGTACGTCATCTGTCCGCTGGTGGAGGGCTCGGAGCGGGTGGAGGCCAAGGCGGCCACCGAGGAGGCCCAGCGCCTGGAGGCGGAGGAGCTGGCCGGGCTGCGCCTCGGGCTCCTCCACGGCCAGATGCCCGCCCCCGACAAGGAGCGGACGATGGCCCGGTTCCGGGCCGGGGAGCTCGACGTGCTGGTGGCCACCACCGTCGTCGAGGTGGGCGTGGACGTCCCCAACGCCACCGTGATGATCATCGAGGACGCCGACCGCTTCGGGCTCTCCCAGCTCCACCAGCTCCGGGGCCGGATCGGCCGGGGGGGCGGCGACTCGTGGTGCTTTCTCTTCGCCGACCCCCAGACCCCCGAGGCCGAGGAGCGCATGGCGGCCATGACCGGCCGCCACGACGACGGCCGTCCCTACGACGGCTTCGACCTGGCCGAGAAGGACCTCGAGATCCGGGGAGCGGGCGAGGTGTTCGGCGAGCGCCAGGCCGGTTTCACCGACCTCAAGCTGGGCCGCATCCCCCGGGACGAGGCGGTGGTCATCGAAGCCCGCCGGGTGGCGGAGGGAATCCTCGACGGCGACCCCGCCCTGGCCCGCCACCGCCAGCTGGCCGAAGAGGTCGAGGACCTCCTCGGCGACGACGTGGAGTTCCTCTTCAAGAGCTGACGGCGCACCGAGGCGAACCCGAGGCGCTGCGCCGTCAGCAGCCAGAGGGACGTGCCGCCGAAAGGCGGCCCCAAGCTCTTCCGTCGGCGTCAGCCGACTGCGACTCGCCGAAGGCGGTGGTTCATGGTGTCGGCGATCACCACCATGCCCGTGACCGGGTCCCAGGCCACGCCCCGGGGATGGTTGATGCGGGCGTCGACGGCCGGCCCGCCGTCGCGCCGGAAGCCGGACCTGCCGGTCCCGGCGAAGGTGAAGATGCCCGGCGGAGTTGGAAGACCTCTCGGGCGATGTATCGCTTGAGGCAGCGGATGATCTCCTTGGTCGACTTGCCGTCTTGTCGGCGGCGCGCGACGTAGGCCTGGGTGCGCGGGTCGCAGGACATGCGAACGAGCAGGCCCCGGTAACCGGTGGGCGTCGAAGCGAACGACGCCGTGCCCAAGAGCCGTCCCGTGGCGTCGATCGCCGCTGCGACGTGGACATCGCCGTGGGTGTCGACCCCGCCCGTGACCTCGCGGCGCTCATCATGCATCCTGAACCTGCCTTCCCGTTCGTGCCTCGGATGGGTTGAACACCACCGGCCGGGACGGACGGACAAGACATCTACTGGGAACGGCCAAGCTCCTGCATGAGGTCACGTCCCGTCCGACCGGCTGGTGCGCGTTCCGGTGCCCAGGCGGACAGGCCGACGGATCAGTCAGCAGACACAAGGCCGGTCTTACCCAGAGTCAGACGGCACCGCCCTGGCCAACGCGCAGGGAGAGGAGAAGTTCATGGGCTCGCCCAGGTGCTCCTCGACGAACTGCGAAGACGGCACCAGCCCAACCAGGCCGGACAAGACCGCCACCTCCGCCGGGCAATCGACGGCAGCCGAAGAATGTGCAACCCATGCACACTCAATGGCAACGGTTTGAGAGAGCTTCGGCATGACGAGACAGCCCTCCTTCTTCCCCTTGTCCGCCAGCGGGCAGAATGCCCGATATGGGACGACCCGGGAGGCCGCCTCGGGTCATCGCCGGCACCGCCGGAGGGCGCCGGCTCGTCGTTCCCCGGGGTGGGGGAGTGCGCCCCACCTCCGACCGGGTCAAGGAGTCGGTGTTCTCCGCCCTCGACCCCCGCCTGGACTCGGCCCGGGTCCTCGACCTGTACGCCGGTACCGGCGCGCTGGCCATCGAGGCGCTCTCCCGGGGCGCGGCCCTGGCCGTCCTGGTGGAGCGGGACCGGGAGGCCCTGGCCGCCATCGCCGCCAACCTGGAGGTGACGGGTCTGGGCCCGGCCCGGGCCCTCCGGGGCGACGTGGCCGCCGTGCTGGCCGGACCGCTGCCGCCCGAGGCGCCCTTCGACATCGTCCTGGCCGACCCGCCCTACGACCTCGGCGACGAGGCGGTGGGCCAGGTGCTGGTCATGCTGGCGGGCGGCGGGTGGCTGGCAGCCGGGGCGGTGGTGGTGATCGAGCGTCCGTCGGGCGCCACCCGACCCGACGGTTGGGTATCAACCTGGGAACGTTGTTACGGAGATACACTCGTGTGGTTTCTGAAAACTGAGTGAGAGGAGCGCGCGCCGTGGCCACGGCACTCGTGCCGGGGTCTTTCGACCCCGTCACCTTCGGTCACCTGGACGTGATCGAGCGCGTCGCTCGCTTCTTTGACTCCGTCGTCGTGGCGGTCATCCGGAACCCTCAGAAGGCGGCCTCCCTGTTCTCGCTCGAGGAGCGGGAGGCCATGCTCGCCGAGGTCACGGCTCATCTCGACAACATCCGCATCGCCTACTTCTCCGGGCTGCTGGTCGACTTCGCCCGGGACCATGGGGCCGACACGATCGTGAAGGGCCTCCGGGCCGTGACCGACTTCGACTACGAGCTCCAGATGGCCCAGATGAATCAGACCCTGTCCGGCATCGACACCTTCTTCCTCGCCACCAGTCCCCAGTATTCGTTCCTGTCATCGAGTCTGGTCCGTGAAGTCGCCCGCTTCGGAGGGGACGTCTCGAGTCTCGTTCCCCCCCAGGTGGCTGACCGGTTGGTCCAGCGGTTCAAGGAGGCTGAGTCATGACCCCGACTGCGATCTGCGACGCCGAGCTCACGCCGCCGAGGGGAGGCGACATCCACGACACCCTCGAGGCTCTCCGGGAGCTCGTCGAGGAGTCCCGCTCGATGCCGCTGTCGAACTCGGCCATCGTCAACCGCGATGAGGCCCTGGAGCTGGTGGAGGAGATCGCCGAACGCCTCCCCGACGAGCTGCGCAAGGCGCGCTGGCTGCTCAAGGAGCGCGAGGAGTTCCTCGCCCGGTCCCGCCGGGAGGCGGAGGAGATCGTGGCCTCCGCCCGGGCCCGGGCGGAGGGGATGGTGTCGCGCACCGAGGTGGTGCGGGAGGCCCAGCGGGTGGCCCGGATCACCGTGGAGCAGGCCGAGGCCGCCGGCCGCCAGGTGCGCAACCAGGCCGAGGACTACGTCGACGCCAAGCTCGCCGGCTTCGAGGTGACCATGGAACGGGCGCTGGCCGCCGTCCAGAAGGGCCGGAAGCGCCTGGCCGCCATCGACCCGGTCGAGGTCGTCCACGAGGACTCCGCCCTGCCCTCCCCGTCGCTGCTCTTCGACCAGGACGCTTAAGCGCCTCCGGGCAGTCCCCGCAGGTCCCGCTGGTAACATCCCTGCGCCGGTTCCTCCGGCCAAGGTAACCGCGCTCTGGCGGACCTCTGATGACCGGATTGCGCATGAACATCTCTGATCTGCTCCGACGGCCCGGGAGCACCCGACAGGTGCATCTCGAGGTGCCCTTCGAGGGCCTTGAGAATCTCTCGGCGCGGGTCGAGGAGACCGAGCCGCTCGTGCTCGACCTCCGCCTGGAGAGCCTCATCGGGGGGGTGGTGGCCAGCGGCCGGGTCCGGGGCCGTTGGTCGGCGTTGTGCAGCCGGTGCCTGGCTCCGCTGTGCACAGAGTTCGACCTGCACCTGCGGGAGGTGTTCGAGGAGGACCCCGTGGAGGAGGAGACGTACCCTCTCCGCCACGAGGAGATCGACCTCGAGCAGCCGCTGCGGGACCTGGTGGTACCCGAGCTGCCCATTGTGCCGCTGTGCCGCCCCGACTGCGCCGGCCTGTGCGCCACCTGCGGCGCCAACCTCAATGAGGGGACGTGCGGATGCGAGCCGGTCCCGGTCGACCCCCGGTGGGAAGCACTGCGAGACCTCGAGCTGTAGACCCGAAGGAGACCTCACACTCATGGCCGTCCCCAAACGCAAGACCTCCAAGGCGAAGAGCCGGAGCCGGCGCGCCTCCAACTGGCGGCTCGAGCGTCCCGCCCATTCCCTCTGCCCCCACTGCCACCAGGGCAAGCTGCCCCACGTCGTCTGCCCGAACTGCGGGTGGTACGGCGGCCGCCAGGCGGTCGAAGTCGGCTGAACGCGGCGCGGGCGGCCCTTGAGGTGACCTCCGAGGTCGTCGACGACCTCGAGACGGCGCGCGCCGCCATCTCCGCCGCGGCCGGCGCGGCCACGGTGGTGGCCGTCGACGCCATGGGCGGCGACCGTGCCCCCGATGTCGTGGTGGAGGGGGCGCGCATCGTCGTCGCCGAGGGGATCCAGGTGCTCCTCGTGGGCCAGGAACCCGTCGTCGGGCCGCTGCTCAACGGGACCGACATCCCGCTCCTCCACGCCAACGAGGTCGTCGCCATGGATGACGACCCGGCCAAGAGCGTGCGGCGCAAGAAGGACTCGTCCCTGGTCCGCTGTGCCGAGGCGGTGCGGGACGGGCGGGCGGCGGCCATGGTCTCAGCCGGCAACACCGGCGCCACGATGGCCAGCGCCCTGCTGCGCATGGGCCGAATCCGGGGCATTGCCCGGCCGGCCGTCGTCACCCCCATCCCCGTGCCGGGGGCGACGCCCACCCTCCTGATCGACGCCGGGGCCACCGTCGACTGCGCCCCGGAGTGGCTCGTGCAGTTCGCCCGCATGGGCTCGGAGTACGCCCGCTTCCACCACGGGGTGGAGTCGGCCCGGGTGGGCCTGCTCTCCATCGGCGAGGAGATGGGCAAGGGCGACGAGCTGCGCAAGCGGGCCTACGACCTGCTGGAGCGGCTGCCGAACTTCGTCGGCAACGTCGAGGGTTGCGACCTGACCGAGGGCCGGGCCGACGTGGTCGTATCCGACGGCTTCACCGGCAACGTCGCCCTCAAGACCCTCGAGGGCGGTGCCCGCCGCATCCTCGGCCTCGTGGCCGACTCCCTCGGCTTGGAACGGACCGGGAGCCAGACGCTGGGTGACGTGCTCGAACCGGTCCTGGGCCCGGACGTGGCCCAGTACGATCCGGATGCGTTCGGAGGCGCCATGCTCCTCGGGATCGACGGAGTGTGCGTCATCTCCCACGGCGCCAGCTCCGCTCGCCAGATCGCCTACGCCATCCGTCTCGCCGCCCAGTGCGCCGGGGCGGGTCTCGTGGCCAGCATGAAGGAGGCCATCGCCCATGGTGTCTGAAACCCCGGCCCGTCCCCTGGACGGCGACGAGGTGTTCCGGATCATCCGGGAGCGGCTGGCCGACATCCTCGAGATCGAAGAAAGCCGCATCACCCTCGAAGCCAGCTTCGCCGACGACCTGGCGGCCGACTCGCTGGCCCTCATCGAGCTGGTGGAGGCGCTCGAGGCCGAGCTCGAGGACCGGGCCAGCGGCTTCCGCATCGAGGATGAGGATCTCGCCGAGCTGCGCACGGTGCGCGACGCGGTCGACTACGTGGTCGAGCGCGTGGGCTGACCTCTTGGCGGAAGCGGTGGTTGACGGTGGCGGCCTGGACCGCCTGGAGGCCGCCCTGGAGCGTCGCTTCGGGGATCGGGACATGCTGGCGCGGGCTCTGGCCCACCGGTCCTTCTGCGCCGAGAACCCCTCGGTGGAGGCCAACGAACGCCTCGAGTTCCTCGGCGACGCCGTCCTCGGCCTGGTGGTGACGGATTTCATCTACCGCGCCTTCCCCCACCTTCCGGAAGGGGAGCTGGCGAAGGTCCGGGCCAGCGTGGTCAACGCCGGCGTGCTGGCCGAGCTGGCCACCGAGATCGGTCTCGGCGACCACGTCCTGCTGGGCAAGGGTGAGGGACTGTCGGGGGGAAGGGAGAAGCCCTCGATCCTGGCCGACGCCATGGAGGCCGTGATCGCCGCCACCTATCTTGACGGCGGCTGGGACGCCGCCTACGAGCTGGTCATGCGGCTGCTGGGGGAGCGGATCGCCACCGCCGCCCAGGGCCCCGGAGGCCAGGACTACAAGACGCGCCTCCAGGAACTGGCCGCCCGGCGCTTCGACCAGATGCCCCGCTACGACGTCCGCGACGAGGGCCCCGACCACGCCAAGCGCTTCTACGCCGCCGTGCTCCTCCAGGGCACCTCGCGGGGGACGGGGGAGGGGCGGTCCAAGAAGCAGGCCGAGCAGGCCGCGGCCCGCATGGCCTGGGAGTGGCTCCGGGCCGAGGACGAGGCGCTGGCCGATGCGGGATCCCGGCTGGTCCCGGCGGAGGACGACGACTCGTCCGACCCGGTGACCGACGCCGCCGGTGCCGGAGCTTCCTGAGGTCGAGGTCCTCCGCCGCGACCTCGAAGCCGAGGTGGTGGGGGCGACGGTGGACCGCGCTGAGGTCACCGGCGTCCGGACGGTGCGCCGCCAGGAACCGCAGGCCCTCGTGGCCCGGCTCGCCGGCGCCCGGCTCACCTCCACCGCCCGGGCGGGCAAGTACCTGCTGGTGGGACTGGACGGCGTGCCCGATGTCCTGGTCGTCCACCTGCGGATGTCCGGTCAGCTGATCCTGGCCGACCGCGGAGATCCCCGGGCCCGCCACACCCATGCCGTGATCGGCCTCGCCGACGGGCGCGAGCTGCGCTTCGTCGATCCCCGGACGTTCGGGGAGCTGTTCGTGGCCACCGGCCCGCCCGGCCCCATGGGTGCCGACCCGCTCGATTCGGGCTGGCGGCCGGCCGACCTCGCCCGGGTGCTCGACGGGCGCCAGGCCCGGCTGAAGGGGCTCCTCATGGACCAGCGCCGGCTGGCCGGCCTGGGCAACATCTACTCCGACGAGGCCCTCTTCGCCGCCCGGCTG
>JBOGFO010000556.1:0-3921 GCA_050743445.1 Acidimicrobiia bacterium | reverse complement strand
CGCCAACAAGTTCGACGGGAGCAGGTTTACTCCAACACCGACGGCACTGACGGCGCCGGATCCATCGTCTCCACGCCGGCGTAGACCTCGAGGTGGCGGCGGGCGCTGGCCTCCCAGGTGAAGCGGTTCACCACCTCGGCCCCTCCGGCCACGAGCCGGGCCCGCAGAGCATCATCGGTCGCCACGCGTCCCAGGGCATCGGCCAGCGCCTCGGCGTCTCCTGCCGGCGCCAGGAGGGCATCGGCGCCGTCGGTCAGGTACTCGGCGAAGACGGGGATGTCGGTGGCCACCACCGGCAGACCGGCGGCCATCGCCTCCAGCACCACGAGGCCGAAGCCCTCCTTCACGGACGGGAAGGCGAAGGCGTCGGCCGCCCCGTACCAGCCGCCGAGCTCCTCGTCCGACACCGTACCGAGCAAAACGATGTCGCGATCGAGCTCGAGGCCGAGGGTTGGCAGCATGGCCAGCGCCTCATCCCGGTAGGCGCGGTAGTCCTGGAACGAGTGGCCGCCGACGATGCCGAGGACGGGCGGCACCGCCAACCGTGACTTCAACCGGGCCATGGCCTCGAACAGGGTCGCCGTCCCCTTGCGGGGCTCGATGCCGCCCACTGTGAAGACGAAGAAACCGTCGTCGCCCGCACCGATCCGGGCACGAAAAGCGTCACGAACGTCAGGCGCCGGCCGACCGAACCGGTCCGGGTCGATGCCATTGGGCACGACTTCGGCGTCGACCTCGTAGTCGCAGGCCAGGATGTCCCGCCACAGCCGGCTCACCACCAGCACCCGGTCGGGGTCGTGGATGGAGCGGCGCTGGCACTCGACCAGCACGGCGGTGGTGAAGTCGTCGCAGTGGTGCACGGTCCGGACGATCCGCACGCCGGCGAGAGCCGGGAATCGGTCGGCGTCCCGGATGCGGCCGGCGGCCCGGGCGGCGATGCAGTCCTGGGCGTGGAGGATGCACGGCCCGCTCACCAGCTCCCGCAGCCCGGCCTCCAGGGCGTCGACGGCGGCGAAGACCCGCTCCTCGAGCGTCGGCGCCGGCTCCGGCACGGGCAGGATGCTCAAGGGGACATCGGTCGCCCGGAACAGCCCGGCGGCCGGGTCGCCCAGCGTCACCAGGCGCACCGGGTGGCCGAGGCGGTGGAGCGCCTCGGCCAGGAACAGGGTGTGGACCAGGCCGCCGCGGGGCCGGGTCGAGTGGGCCAGCAGCAGGACCGGAAGCGTCACCGCCGGGTGGTCTCCTCCTGGCGCAACCGGACGATGCGCGTCCCGGTGTGCCCCTCGAGCTCGGAGACGGTGCCTTCCAGGGAGGCGTAGACCAGGGCGGGGGTGGTGATGACCGCCACCTCGCCGCCGGACCGCAGGAACCGGGTGGCCGAGCGGACCTTGGGGCCCATGCTGCCCTCGGCGAACTGGCCGTCGGCCAGATGGTGCTCGGCGTCCTCCATGGTCATCTCCTCCACCTCCCGCTGGCGGGGGGTGCCGTAGTCGAGGAGCACCGACTCGACGCTGGTCACCAGCACCAGGGCGGAGGCCCCGAGCGAGGTGGCCAGGGAGGCGGCGGCGTAGTCCTTGTCGATCACCGCGTCCACGCCGCGGTATCCCTCTTTCGTGGGGACGAGCGGGATGCCACCGCCGCCGCCGGCGACGACCAGGAACCCTTCCTGGAGCAGGGCGCGGATGGCCGGGGCCTCGAGCAGGCCGAGGGGCTCGGGGGACGGCACCACTCGGCGCCAACCCCGCCGGGAGTCCTCCTTGACCACCCAGCCGCGTTCGTCGGCCAGAGTCTTGGCCTGCTCCTGGCTCATGAAAGGCCCGATGGGCTTGGTGGGGTCGGAGAAGGCGGGGTCACCCGGGTCGACGAGAGCGTGCGTCACCAGCGACACGACGTCAGGCCCCCGCGGGCCGGCGACCTTGCGCAGGGCCAGCGTGAGCAGGCTGCCGATCTGTCCCTGCGTCATGCCGCCGAGCACGAAGAGGGGCTGGGCGGGAACGAGATGGGCGCCCTCCTCCTGCTGGATGGCGAGATTGCCCACCTGGGGGCCGTTGCCGTGGACGACGACGACGTCCCATCCGGTCCACATGAGCGCGCACACCGACCGGGCCATGAGGGCGGCGTTGTGCTCCTGCTCCTCGTAGGTGCCCGCCTGGCCGACGCGGCACAGAGCGTTGCCTCCTAAGGCGAGGACTACGATCCGACCCATCGCCCGGGCCCCTCCTCTGGCGGCTCGGCATACAGGATGAGAAACTCCACGTTCACGATAGTGGAGGGAGGGCGGGAATGACAATCCCCGGAGGAGTGCCCGCCGAGCTGCTGTCGGAGTGGGGTTCGGCCGAACAGCGCCTCTATCCCATCATCATGCTCCGGCCCGATCTCTACCAGCGGGCCGTGGAGTTGGTGCGCAAGGTGGCTGACGAGCTCGGTTCCTGTGGCGACCTCCCGGCCCTGGTGCGGGCCTGGCCCGACGCCACCGACATCGTCTACCGGGCTTCGGCCGTGGGCCTCGTGCCCCTGGCCGACCTCGACATCAAGCTGGTGGCCGGCGCCGGCTTCTCCATGCGCTACCGCGAGCTGGCCGGTCCGGCGGAGCGGGCCGACCGCCTGGCCCGGGTGGCCGCCACCGCCGAGGAGGGCGGGGGCTGGGTCCTGGTCTCGGAGATGGGAACGGCGGCGTCGGCCATCCTCGTGCCCTGGGTGCGGGTGGAGATGCACGTGCCCTCCGGAACCGGGCTGAGCCAGACCGAGGAGGCCGACCCGTATACGGGGGCGGCCCAGTTCCGCCTCGAGATCGTCCGCCTCGACCCCGTTACCGGAGAACGCCTCGAGCCCGACGGCGAGCTCGCCATGGAGGAATCCTTCGACGACCGGGCCGAGTGGACGGCGGCCATCGAGGCCCACCGCCGTCAGATCGAGAGTGGCGGGACGAAGCCGGAGGGCTGAGCCGGCTCGCCCGGCGCGGCAGGGTCGGCCACGATGACCTCGACGTCGGAGACGGCCCGCAAGGTGTTCGAGACGTAGCAGACGCCCTTGGCCCGCTCCACCAGCGGACCGAGCACGTCCCGGGCTGTGGCCGAGGTGACGGTCAGGCTCAGGTGGGCGAACTTCGGCCCCTCATAGGTGCCGGTGGCCGTCACCGACAGGTCGTCGAGCTCGATGTCCCGCTTCCGGGCGACGTGGTAGATGGCCAGGGTGAAGCAGGAGGCGAGGGCGGCGAGCAGGAACTCGCTGGGCTGGGGACCGGTGTCCCCACCGCCGGCCGACTCCGGTTCGTCGGCCACCAGCTTGTGGCCGCGCACGTCCATGCTGGCCCGGTAGCCGCCCTCCCATGTGGCGGCCACGGACATCGTCTTCGAGCGGCCCTCGGCCACCGGGTCAGGCCCCGCCGTCGTGGTCGTGGTGATCGTGATGGTCGTGCCCGTGGTTGTCGTGGCGGTGCCCGTGGTCCGCCGGACGGGCGGCCAGCTCCCCGGCCCGCACAGCGACGGCCGCGGCTTCGACGACACCCTCGGCGTCGAGCACCCGTTCCAGCGCCTCGAGCCAGCACGCGTAGTACGACCAGCCGTCGGACCCGGGCCCGGGGCCCGGGGTGTCCCCGACGCTGGAGCTCCCGGCCTCCCAGCGGCCCACGGCGGCGATCAGCTGCTGGCGGAAGTCCTCCCACTCGAAGGCCCCGCCGGCATGCAGGGTCACGGCCAGGCCGAAGGCGCGGCTTTCCCACGGCTCGGTGAATACCAACTCGCCGTTGGACCGGGGTGGGGCGGCGGGGCCGGCGACGTCGAGGTTCACATCACTCGGGCAGGGCCACCTTGGCAATGCCTGTCATGGCGTCGCGGGTCACCAGGGTGGTCAGCTCTTCTTCGGACATCGACTCGCTGCCCGCCGGCCGCTCGGGCAGGACCATGAAGCGGACCTCCGAGC
>JBOGFO010000555.1:0-2988 GCA_050743445.1 Acidimicrobiia bacterium | reverse complement strand
CGGCCGAGGTGCTGGCCAACATCGCCCTGCGCGACGGGGCCGCCGCCGACGTCGGCCAGGTGGTCATGGACGAGTTCCACTTCTACGCCGACCCCGACCGGGGCTGGGCCTGGCAGGTCCCCATCCTCGAGCTGCCCCGGGCCCAGTTCGTCCTCATGTCGGCCACCCTGGGCGACGTCACCCGCTTCGAGGTCGACCTCACCCGGCGCACCGGCCGGCCCACGGCGGTGGTGACGTCGGGCACCCGGCCCGTCCCCCTCTACTACTCCTACGCCCTGACCCCGCTCCACGAGACCATCGAGGAGCTCCTCAGCTCCCAGCAGGCGCCGGCCTACGTCGTCCACTTCACCCAGGCCGCGGCCGCCGAGCGGGCCCAGGCGCTCATGAGCATCAACGTGTGCACCCGGGCCGAGAAGGACCAGATCGCCGAGCTCATCGGCGGGTTCCGCTTCGCCCCCGGCTTCGGCAAGACGCTGTCGCGCTTCGTCCGCCACGGCATCGGCGTGCATCACGCCGGCATGTTGCCCAAGTACCGCCGGCTGGTGGAGCGCCTGGCCCAGGCCGGGCTCCTCAAGGTCATCTGCGGCACCGACACCTTGGGCGTGGGCATCAACGTCCCCATCCGCACAGTGGTCTTCACCGCCCTGTCCAAATACGACGGCTCCAAGGTGCGGACCCTCTCGGCCCGGGAGTTCCACCAGATCGCGGGGCGGGCGGGCCGGGCCGGCTTCGACATCGCCGGCTCCGTCGTGGTCCAGGCCCCCGAGCACGTCATCGACAACGAGCGGGCCCTGGCCAAGGCGGGCGACGACCCCAAGGCCCGGCGCAAGGTGGTGCGCAAGCAGCCGCCGGAGCGGTTCGTGTCCTGGGGCCAGCCCACCTTCGACCGCCTCGTGGCCGCCCAACCCGAGCCGCTCACCTCCAGCTTCACGGTGAGCCACGCCATGGTCCTGGGCGTCATCGACCGCCCCGGTGACGCCTTCGCCGCCATGCGCCACCTCCTCACCGACAACCACGAGTCCCGCCCGGCCCAGCGCCACCACATCCGCCGGGCCATCGCCATCTACCGGGCCCTGCTCGCCGCCGGGGTCGTCGAACGCCTCGACGTCCCCGACTCCGACGGACGCATCGTGCGGGTGACCGTCGACCTCCAGGCCGACTTCGCCCTCAACCAGCCGCTGTCCCCCTTCGCCCTCGCCGCCCTCGACCTCCTCGACCCCGCCTCACCCACCTACGCCCTCGACGTGCTCTCGGTGGTGGAGTCGACGCTCGACAACCCCGGGGTGGTCCTCGCCGCCCAGGAGTTCGCCGCCCGGGGCGAGGCCGTGGCCCAGATGAAGGCCGACGGGATCGAATACGAGGAGCGGATGACCCGCCTGGCGGACGTCACCTACCCCAAGCCCCTGGCCGACCTGCTCGAAACCGCCTTCGACCTCTACCGCCGGGGCCATCCGTGGGTGGCCGACTACAGCGTCGAGCCCAAGGCGGTGGCCCGGGACCTCTACGAGCGGGCCATGACCTTCTCCGAGTACGTGGCCCACTACAGCCTGGCCCGCTCCGAGGGCCTGGTGCTGCGCTACCTCTCCGACGCCTACAAGGCCCTCACCCAGACCGTGCCCGAGGACGCCAAGACCGAAGAGCTCTACGACCTGACCGAGTGGCTGGGCGAGCTCGTCCGCCAGGTCGACTCCAGCCTGCTCGACGAATGGGAGCGCCTGTCCCACCCCGAAGAGGTCCTCGCCGGCCCGGGCGAACCGGCCGACGACCGGCCCCCGCCGGTCACCGCCAACCGGCGGGCGTTCCGGGTCATGGTCCGCAACGAGCTCTTCCACCGGGTCGAGCTCGCCGCCTTACGCCGCTTCGATCTCCTCGGCGAACTCGACGCCGGCGCCGGCTGGCCGGCGGAGCGTTGGGCCGAGGCGTTGGCCGGTTACTTCGCCGACCACCGCGACCTCGGCACCGGACCCGACGCCCGGGGCCCGGCCATGCTCATGATCGACGAGACGCCGGCCACCTGGTCCGTCCGCCAGACCTTCGACGACCCCGCCGGCGACCACGACTGGGGCATCAGCGCCGAAGTCGACCTGGCCGCCTCCGACGAGGCGGGCACCGCCGTGGTGCGGGTCACGGCCGTCGGCCAGCTCTGAGAACACAACCGGCTTCGTCCGCCGATTGAGCCCGAGTCAGCCCACGCGACTCCCTACCTTCCTTAACGGCGGCGGATCAGACCTCGCCTTCCGATAGCGACTTGCTGAGTAGTCGCTATCTCTTCCGGTCCACGCTCGCTATCATGGACTCATGACTCGCACGCCCCGTCGCAAGACGTCCTTCGAGGTGGATTTCGCCAAGGTCGAGCAGGCCAAGACCCTGCTCGGCACGTCCACCTTGACGGACACCGTGGACGCCGCCCTCGCCGAGGTGATCCGCCTTCACGACCGCCGCCGGTTAGTGGAGATGCTCTTCACCGCCGGGACGCTCGACCTCGGTAACGACGAGGTCATGCGCTCAGCCTGGCGCTGAGGGTGGCCGTCTACCTCGCCGACAAGAGCGCGCTCACCCACGCCGAGAGCCGACCCGAGGTTCGCGAGGTGGTGGAGCCATTGCTCCTCGCTGGTCGCATCGCCACTTGCGGGATCGTCGATCTCGAGCTCCTCTTCAGCGCGCCTGATCCAGCCACCTACACCGAACTGGCCCGGGTGCTGCGGGCGCTGCCCCGTGTCCCGGTGACCGATGATGCCGTCGACCGGGCCCTGGAGGTCCAGGGCGCGCTGGCCGCCCGCTCTCAGCACCGCTCGGTCCCCCTCCCCGACCTGCTGGTGGCGGCGTGCGCGGAGCTGGCGGGACTGACGGTCCTGCACTACGACGCCGACTACGACCGCATCGCCGAGGTCACCGGGCAACCGGTGCAGTGGGTCGTGTCCCGGGGGAGCGTCGCCTGACCGGCGGCCACGGCCGACACTGGCCGAGGCCGGCGTCGTGCTGGTCGCC
>JBOGFO010000554.1:0-5086 GCA_050743445.1 Acidimicrobiia bacterium | reverse complement strand
CACCAGCCGGCGGTGCGGGGGATGGCGAAGAGCACCGGGAACATGTCGACGGGGAAGCCCATGGCCTGGTAGATGAGGCCGGAGTAGAAGTCGACGTTGGGGTAGAGGCGCCGGGAGATGAAGTAGTCGTCGGCCAGGGCGATCTCCTCGAGCTTGAGGGCGATGTCGAGGAGCGGGTTGCGCCCGGTGACGGTGAAGACCTGCTCAGCCGTCTCCTTGATGATCCGGGCCCGGGGGTCGTAGTTCTTGTACACCCGGTGCCCGAAGCCCATGAGCCGGGCCTTCCCGTCCTTCACCTGCTCGATGTAGTCAGGGATGTTCTCGTACGAGCCGATCTTCGTCAGCATCCGGACGACGGCTTCGTTGGCCCCGCCGTGCAGCGGGCCGTAGAGGGCGGCGGTCGCCGCCGCGGTGCACGAGTACGGGTCGGCGTGGGCCGAGCCGACCACCCGCATGGCGGTCGTGGAGCAGTTCTGCTCATGGTCGGCGTGGAGCATGAACAGCACGTCGAGGGCCCGGGTGAGGATGGGGTCAGAGTCATAGCGGGGCTCGGCGATCTTCCACATCATGGACAGGAAGTTGGACGGGAAGTCGAGCGAGTTGTCGGGGAACACGAAGGGAAGCCCGACGGAGAACCGGTGGGCGAAGGCGGCCAGTGTCGGCATCTTGGCGATGAGCCGGATCACCTGGCGCATGCGCACCTCGGGGTCGTCGATGTGCTTCGCCTCCGGATAGAAGGTCGACATCGCCGCCACCGTGGCCACCAGGATCCCCATGGGATGGGCATCGTGGTGGAAGCCGTCCATGAACCGCTTCCGCACGTTCTCGTGGACGTAGGTGTGGTACGTGATGTCGTGGATCCACTTCTCGTACGCGTCGCGGGTGGGAAGCTCCCCGTGGACGAGGAGGTAGGCGACCTCGAGATAGGTGGACTGCTCGGCCAGCTGCTGGATGGGGTAGCCCCGGTAGCGGAGGATCCCCTCGTCGCCGTCCAGGTAGGTGATGGAGCTGCGACACGCCGCGGTCTGGAGGAAGGCGGGGTCGTACAGGAAGAGGTTGGGGTCCAGCTTGCGGAGGTCTCTGATGCTGAGCCCGCCTTCCTGGACGGGGATTTCCACGCTCTCGCCGCTGCGGTTGTCGATGATGGTGAAGCTCTCAGCCACGCGCTCACTCCTCTTCGACAGGGGGTCGCTCCGAGTTTCTCAGAGCCCCTGCCGGCGTGGCGATTCCAGAGTGCTCATCGCACCTACGGGCGGGGCTCCCGCTCCAGGCGCAGCTGCTCCGCCGCCTCGGCCAGGAGGAGCTCGTCAACCCGCTTCTCGACCATCCGGCTGTGCCGCCACAGGAGGAAGTCGAAGCCCACCTCGGACGGACCGGGTGAGAGCTCGGTGGGGCGGGGGGTACGGGGCCGGGTCGACCGCGGGCGTGTCATGCCCGCTATTTCGGCCGTTCGGGTCGTCCGGTTGAGGGCGGATTTTCCGAACTGTGAAATTCCCCCGCCGGGCAACTGCTACTCCTCTTCGCTGGCCTCGTAGCCGCCGTCGGTCACCGTGTGGAAGGTGGGTTCTCCGCCGCCGCAGGCCGTGAGGGTTCCCGGCTCGCCGAACCTGGCATCGGAGAACCGCTGCGGCGAGCCGTCGACATCGACGGTGGCGGCAAAGTCCTTCCCGGCGAAGTTCTCGCCGCCGCTGCCGAAGACCCGGCCGCTGACCTGGATCAGACCGGCGGCGTCGCGGGTCAGGCAATGGACATTGCCGGCGACGCCGTACTCGCCATCCGGCCCCCGGTGGCCGAACCGGAACTGCCCGTCGGCCTCCTCCGGTGCGCCGGACGTCTGGGCCCAGACCCCGAGGCCGTACATGCCGGCCCCCTCTTCCTGGCTGGACGCCGCACCCCGTACGCGGAGCTTGGCCGGGCCGAAGTAGTCGCCCGGTCCGGCCACGGCCGGTGCTTCTCCCACGACCCCCAGGGCCAGAGCCGCTGCCATTACCACCGCTGCCGTTCCGCTGCGTCGCATGAGCACGCCCCCCCGTCTTCTGGACGTCGGTACCCCGACGGCGGGGATTCTATGTGCGTCGATGCGAATATGTTCACGCCCCCGGGGACGGGCAGGTTCATCGGGGAGAACTTGTGGGCTTTTTGCCAGCGATTGCTGGCAAAAAACCCACAAGAATGCTTTGGCCTTTCAGGCGCCCGGCCGCCAGGGTCCCCAGATGGCGAAGGAGAAGGTGCCGCCGTCGGCCGTGATACCGACGAGCCACTGCTCGGCCTCGCTGTCGGTGCAGGCGATGGCGAAGCAATGGGGCCCGACGACGATGTTGTCGGGCTCGTCGACCTGGCCACCCAGCTCGAAAATGGTAACCAGCTCGAGGGTCCCGGCCACCGGGTCGTACCGCCAGATCTGGCCGCCGTGCCTGGCCGCACGGCGCTCGGCCTCGTCTTCGGCGTCGGGCCCGCCGCCCCGGCTGGAGGTGAACCACAGGCTCCCGTCGCCGAACCAGATGCCCTCGCACTTCTGGATGGGCGTGCACCGGGGTTGACCTCGGGAACGACGACCCACTGCAGCTGGGGGAATGTCGTGCCGGGAGTCAGCACCTCGGACAGGTCGTCGGTCACGCCGGGAATCCGGCGGGCGGTGAGCTTCCCGCCGGCGTGGAGGCTGCCGAGGCCCCGGAGCGGCATCTTGGGCCGGTAGCGGTAGAGGCAGCCGAAGGGCGCTTCGGCGTCCTCGGTCAGGTAGGCGTTGCCGGTGCGGGGATCGATGGCCACCGCCTCGTGCTCGAAGCGGCCCATGGCCCGGATGGGAACGGGATTGCCGCCGGTGGCGGGGTCGACCTCGAACACGTAGCCGTGCTGCTTCGACAGGGTCTCGGTCGTCTCCTCACACGTCAGCCAACTGCCCCACGGCGTCGGCCCGCCGGCGCAGTTGTCGAGCGTGCCCGACAGGCTGATGCGATGGCTCACCAGGGAACGGCCCGGGCCGATGAGCAGCGTGGTGGTGCCGCCGACGCCCGGCCGGGTCGTAGGTCGATCCGGCGACGTGCTCGACGGCGGTGAGCCCGTCCTCCGTGATGCTCTCGGCGTTCAACTCGTGGTTGCGCACGAGGTAGGTCTGGTTCGTGCCCGCCGGGAAAGCGGCCATCCCGTCATGCGAGGAGGGCACGAAGCCGCCGCCGGTCAGCGGCTCCCGCTCCCGGGAGAAGGCCTTGTAGGAGAAGCCGGCGGGAAGGTCGAGGATGCCGTCGGGGTCGGGTTGGAGCGGCCCGTAGCCGGTGAAACCGGGGCCGGCCCGTTCGGCGCCGGCGGGGCGGGCGGCGGCGATCACGGAGGCCATCGAGCCGCTGGCCGCGATGCCGGCTCCGAGGGTGGCCAGGCCGGACTGGCGGAGGAAGGCACGGCGTGTTTGTCCCATGGCCGAACGTAAGCACAGCGTCACGGACGCGACGGCAACACCTACGGCTCCCGGTGGCGAACTCTGGCTGAATTGAAGGCGAATGCGTGGGGCCGCCGGTCACGAGGGAAGACTGGGGTGGTGACAGCGGCGACGATCAGCCGCCGGGACGTGCTGCGGTGGCGGTTCCACCAGCACGGGTTGGGCCGAACGCCGCGGCCGGCCGCGGGACCGGCCGACGTGACGCTCCTGGACTACGGGGTGCAGGACACCGGGACGGACGGCGCCGGCTGGGCTCTGGCCAACCGGGGGGTACCGGACGCCGGCTCCGAGGATCTCGCCTACGCCTGGACCCTGCGGGGTGCCCCCCACGCCTACCGCCGTTCCGAGATCGGGGCGGTCGCGGTGGCGACGGCGCCGTGGTCGGAGACCGACGCCGCCAAGCGGATCTTCGACGCCTCCAAACCCCTGAAGGCGGCCGGGATCCCGGTCCTCGACGCTCTGCGGTCGGTGGCCGGCCTCATGCGGGACCTGGCCTCCTCCCCCATCGCCAAGGGCGAGATGTCGAGCCGGCTGGCCGGCCTGGTGGGCGAGCCCTACCTCCGCTACTGCAAGCCCTGTGACGCCATCCACCTCTACGAGATGCCCTTCCGCCTCGCCGCCCTACAGGCCGGCCTCGAGCTGGAGCCGGGGACCTCGCCGCCCGTGCTGCGCCGGATCCCCAAGCTGCGCCCGCCGGCCTACGGACATCTGGCGGACGAGGCCGACACCCGCCTCGACGTGGTCCGCAACCACCTCCGGTTCTACGGAGCGGCCCGGATGCGGGACGTGGCCGAGTTCGTCGACGCACCGCAGAAGGAGATCGAGGCCCACTGGCCCGACGACGCCGTCGAGGTGAAAGTGTCCGGCGTTCCGGGGACAGGGAAGCGGGAGACCCGCTTCGCCCTGGCCGGCGACGTCGACGCCCTGGCCGGCGGGGGGCCGTCAGGGGACGGGCGGGTGGTGCGGCTCCTCGCTTCCCACGACGGCTACCTCCAGCTCCGGGACCGGGAGCTCCTGGTCGGCGACGAGGCCCGTCGCAAGGACCTGTGGCGGATGATCGGGCGGCCCGGCGCCATCGTGGCCGACGGCGAGATCCTGGGGATCTGGCGACCCAAGGCCGCCAGCTCGCGCCTGACCGTCCGTATCCAGCCGTGGGGCTCGCTCAAAGCCAAGGACCGCGCCCTCGTGGAGGAGCAGGCCGAGCGCCTCGCCGCCCACCGCGGCGTCACCCTGGCCGGCATCACCGAGGAGTGACGGCATACGCAATGCGCGCCCGGTGCGCGAAGCCGGCGCCGTCCGAACGTGCTCGATGCGAAAGGAGGACCGCCAGCATGAACCGTCGCTGAGTCGCCGTCCTCCTCCCCCGGTCCGGGAGAGCACTGCTCGGCGAGCGCACCCACTCCATCTGAGCGCTCACACCTCATGGTACGCCCGTGCGCTCACGGCTGAGAGCCGTGATGGTCGCGGTGATCTTCGGAGCGGTCTCCGTGGCCGGTGCCGGCTGCGCCGGGGACGACAGCGGCCGGGCCACCCTCCGGTTCGGCGTCGGCCCGTTGCTGCCGACGACCACCGACACGGTGGCGGCGTGGCGGCCGTTCTTCGCCTGGCTGGCCGAGGAGCTCGACGTCGACTTCGAGCTCCGGGCCACAAACG
>JBOGFO010000553.1:0-2369 GCA_050743445.1 Acidimicrobiia bacterium | reverse complement strand
CTCCGTGGTCATCGCCCTGGCCGAGCCGCTGCGCTGGATCGCCCAGAACGCCGGCCTCAACGGCGGCGTGAAGGTGCAGGAGGTGGAGAGCGCCGAGGGCAGCATGGGTCTCGACGCCGAGACCGGCGAGCTCGTCGACCTGCTCAAGGTCGGTGTGATCGACCCGGCCAAGGTGACCCGCTCCGCACTCCAGAACGCGGCGTCCGTGGCCGCGCTCCTGCTCACCACCGAGGTGCTCATCGCCGACAAGCCCGAGAAGCCAGGCGCCGCGCCGGCGGGCATGCCCGGTGGCGGCGGCATGGGTGGCATGGGCGGTATGGGTGGCATGGGCGGTATGGGCGGCTTCTAGTCCTGTCGAGGTCGGTGGGTGGGTAGGCTCGCCCGATATGGAGCGCCCACCCCCCGATCCGATCAAGCTGCTCGCCTCATGGATGGAATGGGAGCGGGGTGAGACCCCGCCCGGCCAGGTGATGGCCAACCTGAAGACGGCCGGCCTCCGGGAGTTGCTCGAGGCGCTGGCCTCCCAGGTGGAGGCGGCGGCGCCGGTCGACGGCGGCTGATTCTGTGACCGACCCTGCCGGTGGGCAGCAGATCCCCCGGCCCCCGCTGGTGCGGCTGGGAGCCCCGGCTCCCTGGTTGCGGCTGGCGTCCGATGAGCGTGTCCTGCGCACCACCGATATCCGGCGCGTGTGTGCCACCCTTCCCGCGCCCCGCCGGTCCCGGTTGTCGGTCCCGGGGATGCAACAGGCGGCCGTGCTCGTCCCGCTCTTCGAGGAGGACGGCGCTGTCCGGGTGGTGCTGACGAAGCGTCCCGACACCATGCCCTCCCACCGGGGCGACATCGCGTTCCCCGGAGGCAAGGTCCATCCCGAGGTGGACCGGAGCCTGCTGGACGCCGCCCTGCGGGAAGCCCAGGAGGAGGTGGGCCTGGAGCCTGGGGCCGTCGAGGTGGTGGCCGAGCTCGAGTCGCTCTCCACCGTCACCACCCGGTTCGTCATCTCCCCGTTCGTGGGCCTCCTCGCCGGCCGCCCCCACCTGGTGGCCGACCAGCGGGAGGTCGTGCGGGTCTTCGACGTGGCCCTGGCCGACCTGCTGGCCGACGGGGTGCACCGCGAGGAGCTGTGGGGCGCGGGCCCGCTGGCCCGGGCGGTGCACTTCTTCGAGCTCGATTCCGGGGTGGGGGGCGACCCCGACGGAGGGATGGAATGCATCTGGGGCGCCACCGCCCGCATCCTGGCCGAATTCCTCACCGTTCTAACCGCCAGTCGGTGAGGCGCCACCGCTATTCTTCGCGCCCAAGGGCGTTGGGCGTGGGAACCTCGGGTTCCCAGGAGGCGGAGGGGCGGCCATGGAAGTAGAGATCGGTATTGGCAAGTCCGGGCGGCGCGCGTACGGGCTGGATGACATCGCCATCGTTCCCAGCCGGCGGACGCGGGACCCGGAGGACGTCGACATCTCCTGGGAGCTCGACGCCTTCCGCTTCGAGCTGCCCCTCATGGCCTCGGCCATGGACGGCGCGGTCTCGCCGGCCACCGCGGCCGAGATCGGACGCCTCGGCGGCCTGCCCGTCCTGAACCTCGAGGGCCTGTGGACCCGCTACGAGAATCCCGAGGCACTCTTCGAGGAGATCGCCGATCTACCTCCGGAGAAGGCCACGCTGCGCATGCAGCAGATCTACGCCGAGCCGATCAAGGACGAGCTGATCGGGGTTCGCATCCGGGAGCTGAAGGCCTCGGGGATCGTGGCCAGCGCCTCCCTCACCCCGCAGCGCACCGAGCGCTATGCCGCCGCCGTGCTCGAAGCCGAGCTCGACGTGCTCGTCATCCAGGGGACGGTCGTGTCCGCCGAGCACGTGTCCAAGACGGTCACCCCGCTCAACCTCAAGAAGTTCATCTGGGCCTTCGACATCCCGGTGATCGTCGGCGGCTGCGCCTCGTACTCCACGGCGCTGCACCTGATGCGCACCGGTGCCGTCGGGGTGCTCGTGGGGGTGGGTCCCGGCCAGGCGTGCACCAGCCGGGGTGTCCTCGGCATCGGTGTCCCCCAGGCCACCGCCATCGCCGACGCCGCCGGGGCCCGCATGCGTCATCTGGACGAGACCGGGGTCTACGTCCACGTGATCGCCGACGGCGGGATGCGCACCGGAGGCGACATCGCCAAGGCCATCGCCTGCGGTGCCGATGCCGTCATGGTGGGTTCGCCCCTGTCATCGGCCTACGAGGCGCCCGGCCGCGGATACCACTGGGGGATGACCACCTTCCATCCCAGCCTGCCGCGGGGGGCGCGGGTCGAGGTCGGCCAGAAGGGCACCTTGGCCGAGATCCTGGTGGGCCCGGCCCATGAGAACGAGGGCACCCTCAACCTTTTCG